>NZ_JBEOPC010000026.1:0-51428 GCF_040309765.1 Psychrobacter sp. TB20-MNA-CIBAN-0197 | reverse complement strand
TCGTCGCTTTGTGCCTTGTCTGGAACAATTTTAGCAATCAGCAGTGCCTATTTGCGAATGTTCAACACGCCCTAATAAAATAGCGTTTATTTTGATAAGCGCTATTTTTTTGAAAAAATACTGTCAAAACCTGCAAAGGTTTTACATACTATTCATTACTCATATTTCATACCCATCTTTTATGGCGCTGCGATTACCGTCTCATGGCTACCAGCGAAAGGCTATACAAGCTAATATTTATAAACATAAATAGTCATAAAAGCTCGCTTTGATCATAAGTAGTCATCGCTAAAACCATATATAGGATTTATTATGCGCCAATGGATTGTTTTTAGCTTACTCCTATTAAGCTCACTATTACTGCCTTTATCTGCCTCGGCTGCAGCTTCCACATCGTCTTGTGAGACCCCCATTAAGTTTGGCGCGCTTACTTGGGAGAGCGGGCAGTTCACTACAGGCGTCCTCAAGTACATTACTGAGAGCGGCTACGGCTGCGTCGTTGAAGAAGTACCAGGAGCGGGGCCAGCGCTTGAGAACGCGCTATTGCAAGATGACATACAAGTCATCGGCGAGCAGTGGATAGGACGCTCACCCATCTTAGAGCAAGCTATTGAAGACGATAAAGTGACGATCATTGGCGATACGCTAAAAGGCGGTGCGACGCAAGGCTGGTATGTGCCGCAATACGTAATGGACGATAATCCTGGTCTACGTCATTATCAAGACTTGCCAGAGTACGCTGAGCTATTCACTGATCCTGAAAGCCCTGATGAAGCCCGTTTTATGAACTGTCCTGCAGGCTGGACTTGTGAAATATTCAATGTGCGTCTACTCAAAAACACCGGCTTAGATCGTATCTTTAATATCACAAGCCCCGGAACAGGAGCGGCGCTCGACGCTGAGATTTCCTCCGCCTTTGAGCAGCGTAAGCCGTTGTTGTTTTATTATTGGCAGCCGACAGGACTGATGGCGAAATACGACTTTGCAGCGCTCAAGTTCCCTGAACATGATAAGAGCTGCTGGGATGATCTATTATTAGCCAATGGTACCTCCGACTGTGTGACTGGGTTTCCTGTGTCACCTTTAGCGATTGCGGTATCGACGCCATTTCTCGATAGCAATCCAGAGCTCAGCCAAGCCTTCAAAAAAGTACAGTTCACTCCAGACCAGCTCAATGGCGCGATATTGGAGATGAGCGAGAATAAGCGTAGCGGTGATGAGCAGGCCTTGATGTTTTTGCAACAAAACCCTGACATTTGGCAGAACTGGCTCTCTGCAGAGGCTGCCACGGCATTGGCGACTGATCTAGATATTCGTTTGACAGGTACGACTGCTGGGGATACTCGTATTGACTCGCCGCTAAATGATGAAACGGCATCAGATAATTTACTAGGGCTATCGTCAAGCTTCCCAGAATGGTCGCTTGAGACCCCGCTGAATAAGGCGCTAGCAACGGTAGTAAGAGATTACGGAGAGGTGTTTCGTGGTATTAGCAGCGTAACCTTGACTTATTTATTATTGCCTATTGAGCGCTTGTTAACCGTCATTCCCCCTTGGCTGATTATCGCTTTAGTGACGGTATTGGCTTGGTTTGGGGTGCGCAAAATATGGTTCGCTGTCGCTTGCGGCGTAGGGCTGTTTTTGATTGGCGCATTTGGGCTGTGGGGCGCTTTGATTGATACCTTGGCGCTATTGATTGTCTCAGTGCTCATCACGGTTGTCATCGGTATCCCCATCGGGATTGCGATGTCAGGGAGTGCCTTATTACGCAAAATTGTGACCCCCATTCTCGATGTTATGCAGACCATGCCAAGCTTCGTTTATCTGATTCCAGTGCTGATGCTGTTTGGTATCGGTAAAGTGCCGGCGTTATTTGCCACCATAATATATGCGCTGCCACCTTTGATACGTTTGACGACGTTAGGTATTACCCAGGTCAATCATGAAATGATCGAAGCGGGCCGCTCATTTGGTAGTACACACTGGCAGCTACTGATCTGGATTAAACTGCCGCAAGCGCTGCCGAGTATTATGGCAGGGATTAATCAGGCGGTAATGATGTCGCTTGCGATGGTAGTACTAGCTTCAATGATTGGCGCGCCGGGACTAGGCGAAGATGTGCTGCAATCTATTCAAACGCTCAATATCGGTCAAGGTTTGCAGGCAGGTACGGCGATTGTCATTGTAGCGATTATTATTGACCGTATCAGCCAAGCATTTGGTCAAGGTAAGCGCGCGCGGCAAAAGACCATCGAAGAAGGTCGCCGCCCAACGATAGGTTAAGCTGACCTTTTTATTCGCCCTTATGAGCAACGACTAAATAGCAAACACGGGCATAATTAATAACTATTGAGAAAAATGATGGATCATATCAAACTAGAAAATATCAGTAAGATTTATAATGCAAGCCCAAAGCAAGCACAGTCTGCCTTAGACTTATTGGCTGACGGAATGGACAGTACGCGTGTCAAAGCACAAACCGGTTATTCGGTCGGGCTATACGATGTCAACTTAGCGATAAAGGCCGGTGAGCTACACTGCATTATGGGTTTGTCGGGTTCAGGTAAATCAACGCTGATACGCCATCTAAATCGTTTGATTGATCCGACTACTGGCAAGATTTGGGTCAATACAGACATGCGAAATGATAGAGCTGCTAACATTAGTAAGCCCGCGGCTGCCGATACACATACGAGCCATTCAGCCATAAATATCTTAGATCTGGATGATAAAGGCCTGCAGCAGTATCGTCAGCATACGGTCAGCATGGTGTTTCAGCATTTTGGTCTGATGCCGCATATGACTGTGCTACAAAACGTCGCTTACGGACTGCGCGTACGCAAAATGAGTGTCAGCGAGCGTCATGAGATTGCTCGTCATTGGTTAGCTGAGGTTGGTCTGCCGAATCTGGAGAGCAGCTACCCGGATGAATTATCGGGCGGTATGCAGCAGCGGGTAGGGCTGGCGCGCGCTTTAGCGACCGATAACCCGATACTGCTGATGGATGAAGCCTTCTCCGCACTCGATCCGCTCATCCGTGGTCAATTGCAAGATCAGCTATTAGAGCTACAGGCTCGGCTGCATAAGACCATCGTCTTTATCACTCATGATATCGATGAGGCGGTCAAAGTCGGGCAGCGCATTAGCATCTTAAACGGCGGGCGCTTAGTACAAACCGGCACACCAAATGAGCTGCGAGACAATCCTGCCGATGACTATGTTGCGCAGTTTATGAGTGCGAAGCACTAAAGCGATAATAAATAAAGATAGTTACCGCGATAGAACCTGCTTGCTTAAAGGCGGGTTTTACACGCTATATTTTAAAGTGAGTCTCTTCTCTGGTTAACACAATCTTAATGCCTAGATAGTCGTATTAACATTAGCTCATTGTTTTAGCCTCTTAATGCTCGTAATATGAGGCTAAAATAAGCCACCCAAAGTAAACCAAAGCAAAAAAATTCAACTAAAGCTCGTTTTATCTACGATATCTTATCCAAAGTCCTTTTCAAGTCGTCTCTAGCTTTTCAATGATTGGTCTGTATTTTGGTCATTTTTTATCCCTGTCAGTGTCAAGCCGCAATTAGGGTACGCGCCGTTAATGAAGTTGCTCCAGTCATGACTGTATGCTAACGGTTTTGAGGTTATTAAGCGGCAGATAAGCAAATGCTAGATAATGGCGTTATACTTAAACCCTGTTTTGTTTACTGCTATTGTTTGCTAGAAAACTCTTTATTATAAAATCCACACGCTAAGGTTACCGTATGGCTGTTACTCATACCCCAATTATCACCTCTTTGTTAGACAATGATCTCTATAAGTTCACTATGCTACAAGCAATGCTGCATCAGTTTCCGCAGACGCATGGGGTGTATCGTTTTCGCTGCCGCAATAATAATGATGCTGCTTATCCGCTAGCGACCATCAAAGAATCATTAGAGCAGCAGCTAGATAGTCTTTGTGAACTGCGGTTTTTGCCTGACGAATTAGAGTACTTACGAACCTTACGCTTTATGCGCTCAGACTTTGTCGATTATTTAGAGCTATTTCAGCTCAAGCGTCGTTTTATCACCGTCAGTACTGATAGCAAAGGGCGCTTATTCATCGATATCGAAGGGCCAATGATTCAAGCGATGTTTTTTGAGGTATTTGTACTGGCTATTGTCAATGAGCTATATTTTAATGCTTTATCTAATCCGCAAGTGATCGCCGAGGGGCAGCGCCGACTCGATGATAAAGTGGCTTTGCTGCATCAGTATGCCGAGCAGCAAGTCAATAATGAGAGTGATACGCCGCCCTTTATCGTTGCGGATTTTGGTACGCGCCGGCGCTTTAGTAAACGCTGGCAAGCGCACGTGGTCAAGACCTTGCATCAGGCTGAGCCCAATATTATCAGCGGCACGTCCAATGTATTGTTAGCCAAGACACTGGAGATGACGCCAATAGGTACGATGGCGCATGAGTTTATGCAAGCGTTTCAGGCCTTAGACGTGCGTTTGCGTAACTCGCAAAAGGCGGCATTAGAAGCTTGGGTGCATGAATATCGTGGCGATTTGGGTATCGCTTTGACTGATGTGGTAGGCATGGATGCGTTCTTACGCGATTTTGACTTGTACTTTGCCAAGCTCTTCGATGGCCTGCGTCACGATAGCGGCGATCCTTATATTTGGGGTGATAAAGCCATCGCTCATTATAAAAAACTAAAAATAGATCCAAAAACCAAGATTATTACCTTCAGTGATGGCTTAAACCTAGAAAAAGCCTGGGAGCTGCATCAGTACTTTAAGGATCGGATCAAAACCAGCTTTGGTATTGGCACGAATCTCACTAATGACATGGGTCTGACGCAGCTCAATATTGTACTCAAACTAGTAGAGTGTAATGGTCAGCCGGTAGCGAAAATATCAGATAGCCCTGGCAAAACCATGATCAACAATGACACTTATTTGGCGTATTTACGGCAAGTGTTTGAGGTTGATGACCCGGAGTAGCGTAATAGTTTAGCTTTATATTATTTATGTAGGCTGGGTTTTTAACCCAGCAAATTCTTATTTGAAGTTGTAATGTCAAAGAGGGGTGGATAAGTCTAATCAGTCATCTTCATCAGTGACGACGACTTCCTCAGCAAAAGCAGCATCTAACGCTTGCTGCACGGCATTGATACGCTCTTCGCAGACGCGATAAGCGGCGATAGACTCTTCAACCGTCGTCATTAGGTTGTCGATATCTGGCTCGTCTTGCTGTTGTAATTCTGCAGCATTGGTTTTTAGAATATCGTAGGCCGCCTTAAAGGTTTTTGGGGCGGCTTTTTTACGTCTACGAGTCGAAGTGGCCATAGGGTTTCCTTTGTTGATATGACTTTAAGAGTTGTTTTTAAAGTTTAATTTACGAATATTCTTGCAGGTTTAACATATTTAATGGTGCGCCTCGCGCGCCCTACATAGCTTAATTGATAAAAACTTAAAGATTAAAAACTTTAAATTTAATAAAAAGATACATCGTAGGCTAGCGCTTTAGCCCAGCTTCTATATCTTGCAAAAGCAAAATGCTGGGCTAAAGCGCTAGCCTACAAAAAACATCATTGTTTTTGAATTAAAGTAATTACAGAACATTATGATTGTCATTAGTAGGACTAATAGCTTCTAAGCTTTTGACACTTAAGATCTGCGCGGTCGCTTGCCCATCTTTTAGCATAATGTTGATGGTTTGATCAGCATAAAGCTGGCTGCTACTAGTCAATACCTGCTGACCTTTATTGTCCATTAGCATGCTATAGCCTTGTTTTAGCACTCGCGTAGGCCGATGCAGTAGGACGATATCACGTAGATGTTCACTATCGCGCTGAGCTTGTGCTAGCTGCTGCTCGCTACTATGCATTATTGTTTTTCGATGATTTTTGGCGGCAATACTAGCCGCCGTCAATTGCTGATGCGCGCCTTGCTTGATTTGAGCTTGCCAGTCGCTAGTCACTCTAGCCGCTTGTTTGACTTGTCGCTGCGCGCTTTGCTGAATACTTTGCCAAGCGTAGTTGCTGTCTTTTTTCAGCGCGGTGAGTTGCCCGATAGTCTGTGATTGCAGTTGGCTGAGTTGTCTGACGCTTTGCTGCTGAGCGACTTTGAGCTGACGCTGCGCTGCTTGCTTGATCTGTGATTGATAGTTCAAAGTTTGCGCTATTAGGCGAGCTAAGTGAGCGATAATCGCCGCTATCACTTTAGATGGCGTATCAAAGCTGCTATGTGCTACTTCATCAAGGATGACTTTGTCGCGCTCATGGCCAATACCGACCCAAACTGGCACTGGCTGCTCAGCGACCAAGGCGGCAAGTTCGTAGTCATTGAGGTAAGCTAAGTCGCCAACCGCGCCGCCGCCGCGAATGATCACCAGTAGATCAGGCAGGCGCTGATAACTATCAAAAAATCGCTGCTGAGCACTGACGATCGCTTGACGAATCTCGGCGGGCGCATGATTGCCCTGAAAAGTAGCGTGATGATAATGAAACTGACAAGCGCCCGTATTAGCAAGACGATCGGCGTCCGCTTGAAAATCGCCTAATCCGGCGGCTTTTTCTGGGGCAATGACAATCACGTGCTCTATATCAAAAGGGGACTCTAGCTGCTGATTGAGGTGCATCAGGCCTTCACCGCTCAAGCGATCGACCATCTGCGCGTATTGCCGTGCCAAATCTCCTAGGGTATAGCTCGGATCAATATCTTCAATCGTCAAGGAAAAGCCATACTGAGGATGAAAGTTCGCTGATACTTTAAGTAGGACAGTCAGATCACGGCTGAGCGCCATACCCGTCGCGCGTTCAAACTTAGCGAGTACACGCGCCGCTTTAAAGCGCCAAAGGTTGCCTCGGCAGCTAGCAACGACTTTGCCGTCATCGTCCTTTTCGGCCAATTCAAAATAATAATGGCCGCCTTTGCTCGAGAGGTTGCGAATTTCAGCTTTAACCCAAACTCGGTGGGCAAAGGTTTGTTTAACCACCATCTCAACCGCGCTTAAATAATCACTAAGTCGTAGCACGGTATCTTCAAGATTGTTTTCTAAACTACTCTCGACCTCGGCCAATTCTGCTTCCAAAGTCGCTAAATCTTTGGCAGGCGCTAAAGTTTTTGCATTGGATGACTTAACAGAATTAAGGTTAGGTTTGCGCATAGAATCAGACCGAATAGGGAATATAAAATGAAGAGGTAATGGTAAGCTAAACCATATTAAATTGAAACAATAGCAAACAGCCAAACTGGTTTTGCCACGATATTAGAGCCTTCTACTTTACCTCAAAATCTAACGCTAAGCGAAGCCAAGTTGATCAAAAGATCCAAGCTTGCAAGAGAGGGCTTAGGTATGTCAAAAAAAGATCAAATGCTCGTTAGGCCTGCGTCTTTACTGACAGCGAAAACTAATCATATATTCATAATCATCGTCGCGTGCTAGCTCAGGCGAGCCAGTCCCTAGTATAGCACCTACCATCGCGCCAGCTTGCCCGACCATGCGTCCAGTACGCTCATTCAAAATCCCATTATATCTAACGGTGTCTTTGACGACGATGACTTGTTTACCGCGACACGTTTTATCAGCGGTAGCAATGGCATTTTGCTGAGCTTGTATCTTGGTTGCGCCAAGGCCTGTGGTTTCATAAGTGGAGTCAGCACGCTGAATAACAGGGGAGGAGGGCGTACTCTGACAAGCGCTCAGCGCTAGTGCTACGATCATCGTTGACGCTAGAAGCGCTGTTTTTCTAGTAGAGCCGAGATTGTTGGACTGATCATTGGATTGATTATAAAGGTTGTTCATAAGATGCTCCTTTACTACAACTGAGTCAAGATTAGCAAGATGAAATGACTAGGTTGCTTAGGTTGCTTAGGATGCTTAGTCATCTTTACAAGATTAGCTTACTACTACTCTTTACGTCACGTCTATAGATGTCGTGTTTGTAGTGTTGCGCTTTTTTAAATTTTTAACGAGACTGTTTGCTTTTAATAAGACTAAAACAGCAAATCACTTGAAATATAGCAGATTTCTAGCATAATTGACCTCACTCTTTTAATCGGTCGTTATTATTATGCCTTTAATTCCTGCTCCTGCTGGCGTGTTAGAAGTTGATGCGCTTTGGCAACAAGACAATCCTTGTGATCCTAATACCGATACTGTGGCGCTACTGTGTCATCCGAACCCGTTATTTGAGGGCACGATGAATAATAAAGTGGTCACGACTATGTACCGTTTTGCCCGCGACAACGGTATGCACGTAGTACGTTTTAACTTTCGCGGGGTAGGGCAGTCGACAGGAGAGCATGACTACGCGGAAGGTGAGGTGGTCGATGCTATGACCGTGTTACAATGGATTGCCGGGCAGAGCGATGCTCGCAAACTGTGGCTAGGCGGCTTCTCTTTTGGCGGCTATGTGACGGCTCGTACCGCTGAGCAGGTCTTAGTGTCGCCGCATGTCTGGGGATTGAGCGACTTTGAGATTGCCAATGTCGCGCTCATCTCGCCTTCAATTGAAAAAAACGATAGCGAGCATATTGCTTTGCCGATTGAGAAGACGTTTGAGATCTATGGAGATGCCGATGAGGTCATCTCACCTGACAATATGCAAGCTTTTGCTGAGCGTTTAGGGATTGAGGTCAGCGTAGTCGAAGGTGCGGGGCATTTTTTTCATGGGCGTTTGACGGAGTTAAAAAAGCTATTAGAGCAGCACAGTTTCGGTTCTGATAGCTAATTGAGTGCTTAAAAGTGCAGATGCTATTTATAGAGTACAAGTTATAGAGTACAAGTGCTACATAGTAGTTATCATAGAATAGCTATAGCATAGTAGCATTAGAGCACGTTATAGTATCCGTATAGCTAAAACAATAATTATCGCTTTACATAAGCTGCATTATAGTCGTAAACATCGAGCCGTGTTGGCCTAGAGAATAAAGCTGGTATAGCAAGCACCACTGCTTTGACACCATTTATTCTGACGAATCTGTCCTTATTGTCTCAGTGCAAAAGACATAAGCGAATAAGAGTAGACGGCCAAAACACTTTTTTTATTTTGTTAAATATGAGTCGTATTATGAGATTATCTCCATTACAGCGCTACGAGCAAGCCATCAGCTCTGAAGACTTTACCCGAGATGAACAACAGTATATAGCCATGAGCTATCTTGATGATCTTTATCATAAGCTTAATAATACGGTCGAAGAAAAAAAGGGCATTTTTGGGTTTTTCAAATCTAAACCTGCCGCGCCAAAGGGCTTGTATATGTGGGGCGGCGTTGGCCGCGGCAAGACCTGGATGATGGATATGTTTTATGATTCGCTGACTATAGAGCGTAAGATGCGTCAGCATTTTCATCACTTTATGCAGCGAGTGCATAAAGAGCTCAACCAACTACAAGGCCAAAGCGATCCGCTAGAAAAGGTTGCTGATATTATCCATAACGAAGCAGTAGTTATTTGCTTTGATGAGTTTTTTGTCTCTAACGTCTCTGATGCGATGATATTAGGCGACTTATTTACCATGCTGTTTAATCGCGGGGTGACTTTGGTTGCTACCTCAAACATCGAGCCGGCAGGCTTGTACAAAGATGGTCTGCATCGAGACCGTTTTATGCCGGCTATCAAAGAGGTTGAGACACATACTACGGTGATGAATATCGACTCTGGTATCGATTATCGCTTGCGTGTCTTGCAGCAGGCGGAACTATATAAATCGCCTATGACGCGTGAGAACCATAACTGGCTTGCCAACCGCTTTGCGAGTTTATCGAACAATCTCAAAATCAGTAGCGAGCCTATCACGGTTAATGGCCGCGAGATTAAGATTAATGCCCGTACCGAAGACATCTTGTTTTGTGACTTTCGCCATTTATGTATGCAGCCGCGCTCCGCTGCTGACTTTATTGAGATTGCCAATCGATTTAGCACGGTTTTGATCAATGCCGTACCAGCGTTAGACGACGATCTGCGAGATCCAACTCGCCGCTTTATTTACTTAGTCGATGAGTTTTATGATCGTAGGGTTAAGCTGTTAGTGCGTGCTGAGCAGTCTATTCTTGATCTTTATCAAGGAGAGAAATTGGCCTTTGAGATTGAGCGTACTCGTTCACGCTTGCTTGAGATGCAATCAGAGGATTATCTAAAGATGCCGCATCGACTCGATGACGCCGCATAAGCCTTTTGTTAATGACCTTATGAAGTAACTTACGAAGTATTGTATTAAGTACTACATTGAGTATCTTATAGTCGAACCACTATTAAAGTGTTACAGCGTTAGACTCGTTTAGCCTACTACTGTAGTACTTGCACTCGTCTGCCTTGTACCACTTTTAATATTGATTGACTATACAAGCTTAATTGATAAGCCAAATAATAACAGTGTAGTTTCTTAATAAAATGATAACGATAATAGAGCTACTGATAGCAATAATAATGATAATAGCCGACGATTATAAAAGGATGACAAATGAGTACGCCAAGAGAGCGTTTAATCACCGAGGAAGATGAATTAAGCGTAACAACCAAAGAAACTTCTAATCATGAGAGTGACCGCCTTGATAGTAGCAATGAAAGTGATATAGAAGATAAGCAGCTCATTGAGTGGATTAAGTCTAGGCGCACTATTGGCAATCTACAAGAGCCGGCACCGACTCACGAGCAAATCAGAGCGGCGATTGACTGCGCGGTGACTGCGCCCGACCACAAAAAACTACGACCTTGGCGTTTTATTATCAGCGAAGGCGAAGCGCGTCAACAGCTGGGGCAAGCATTACTTGAGGCGGCAGAAGCGCAAGCGGCGAGAGCAGGTGAGACACTATCGGATAAGACTCGTAAAAAAACTGCCAATCTGCCAATGCGCGCGCCAGTGATTATTACAGTCGTGACTAAGATGCAAGAGCACAAGAAAGTCCCGCCGTTTGAGCAGATGCTTAGTGCCGGGTCAGCGGTGCAAAACCTACTATTAGCGTTAATGGCGCAAGGTTTTGGCAGCGTATGGCGCACAGGTCTGCTGTGCAATGAGCCTGCGGTAAAAGATTATTTTGATGTCGCGGCTGATGACTATGTTGTCGCCTTTATTTATACTGGTACGAGCCCAAAACCCAAACCTCGCAGAAAACCTATGGATATAGAGCCGCTGCTGCGTTTTGAGTCTTAAAGATTTATTGCGGTTAAGAGTAATAATGGCTGACCTATATTTGCGTTAAAAGGTTTTTACTAAAGCTTTTTTGGTTGAAACTTTTTCAATAAGTATAAAGGGCGTAATAGCTAATAGCTACTTGGTTCATCCTTTAAGCACTGACAATATGGATATAAGTATATGACAAGCTCCTCAGATGAAGATAAGCAAAAACAAAATGCTAATAACGCTGACACTGTAGGTCGCGACAAGAGTAATAATAGCGAAAATAATAACAATAGCAATGAGAACAAACCGACTGGCTTGATAGCCAGTATTCTTGATCGAGCCACCAAATCAGGCTTTGGTCGCAAAAAATTGAACCCTAATAAAGTTGAGGCGGCGGTAGCCAAACAAATGGATCAAATACATAAGAGCCCAGAAAAGATACGTCTAACAGTGCTTGGCGGCGGTAGTTTCGGTACAGCAATGGCCAACCTAGCCGCGCGAAATGGCTGTGATACTACCATTTGGGTACGCAATAAGCGCACCGTCAAGTCTATGGCAAAAACGCAGATGAATAAGAAGTATCTGCCAGGGTACAAGCTCGATAATCGCTTAAAGTACAGCTACGACTTAGAAGCTGCGGTAAAAGACAAAGATATTATCTTTTTAGCCGTACCCAGCTCAGCCTTTCGCGAGACTCTCAAAAATATCAAACCATTTATCAGTGGTCAATCGATTGTTTCGCTCACAAAAGGTATGGAAAAAGACACGTTTGCCATGATGAGCGATATCATTAAAGATGAGCTGCCGGAGGTGAACTTTGGGGTGATGTCAGGGCCAAACTTGGCGGTTGAAATCATGAAAAACATGCCGTCAGCTACGGTCATCGCCAGTGAGTCAGAGCCGCTACGCCACGCTGTACAAGCGGCGCTACATAGTGCTTTTTTCCGAGTGTTTGCTAGTGATGATATTCGCGGTGTCGAGCTTGGCGGCGCGCTTAAGAACATCTATGCTATCGCTATGGGTATGGCTGCCGCCTACGATGTCGGTGAAAACACTAAGGCCATGCTGTTGACACGCTCGTTGGCTGAGATGAGCCGTTTTGGCGTAGAAGAAGGCGCCAATCCGCTTACTTTCTTAGGTTTGGCTGGTGTAGGCGATCTTTATGCCACTTGTAACTCAGAGCTGAGCCGCAACTTTCGAATTGGTAATATGCTCGGGCGCGGTATGGATATCGATGCGGCGGTCAAAAAGCTAGGCCAAACCGCTGAAGGGGTCAATACTATTCAGCAAGTTCATGAAAAAGCCAGTAAGCAAGGTATCTATATGCCTATTACTCATGCTCTACATGCGGTCATCTATGAAGATAAGGCAGCGCTAGGAGTCGCTCTACACTTGATGGAAGCCGGATTTCGTAGTGACGTGGAGTTTGTGATGCCGCATGACCATAGTAATGCGGCCCTTACCGCGCAGATGAACGCTGCGAGTAGCGCAGACGACAGCGAAGGCAACACCGATAAAAAAGACAGTAATAACCTTAATAAATAATCCTCATCAAAAATAAAGCAAATAAAGATGAGCAAAAGGAGTGCTATGAAGATTATACTGATGCGACATGGACAAGCTGAAAACGAGAGTCGCCCAGATAGCGCACGGCAGTTGACCGAATACGGTCATCAGCAAGCCGCGCAGACGGCTGAATATCTTATAGAGCATTATCGTCCTGATCATTTTGTGGTCAGTCCGTACGATAGAGCGCAGCAGACCCTAGCAGAACTGCAAGCGCGTGCCACCGATGTGCCAGCTAGTGTACAAGATAATATCACGCCCTCAGATGACGCTCATGCAGCACTGATAGAGCTTGGCCATATTGAAGCAAACTGTCTGGTGGTGGTTTGTCATATGTCTATTGTCGCTAATATTGCCAGCTTACTCACTGGCGCAAGTCCTGAGTCGTTTTCACTAGCTGAAGCGCGAGTGTTTGAGATGGAGTTTGTGATGTCAGGAATGGCCGAAGAGGTTGATCGTTTTGTACCTATGCAGCCGTAGATAGCCTTCGGTAGCTTAGATTAGCGTTAATAAATTATCCACTTTTAAATAAACTGTCAACTTCAACCGCTAGCCACTAAAGGACACCTCTATTGTTACATGTTTGGTTAAGAGATCAGCATAGCCCACTTGCGGTCTGGCAAGCAGATGCTAAGCAGTGGCAGCTAGTCGATGACTGGCAGCAATTGCAAGAGCATTATATTAGTTATAAAAGTGGTAATGACAAGCGGCTTTGTTTGTATTTTCCATCTAGCCATTTGCTCCAAGTAGATACTGAGCTCAGTCTTAATCAGCTCAAGCAGCTAGGCGATACTGGCAAGCAGTACTTATTTGAAGAAACGTCAATTACCCCAGTCGAGCAGCTGATGGTGCGTCAGCAGAGTTATGCCAGTCACCATCATCTCTACGCGCTCGCAAAAGACGATAGTGACTCATGGCAACAAAGCGCAATACTGGCAGGGTTTAGTATTGGAGCTTTGCTGCCTGATTTTTTATTGTTGCCGGTGCCTGAGGAAGGCGCAGGTCAGCAAGTAGTGCTGTATCAAGATAAACACACCACTTTGCTGCGGCAGTCGTTGCAGCAGGGCATGGCAGTCAGCTACTTGCCCTTAGTGGTTGAGCGCTTGCCTCATCTCAGTGAGATATGCCAAGTAAGTGCTATCGATGAGTCTGTAGCGAGTATAGAGTCGCCACAGCTCTCCGCGCCGCACCTATTACTCACTCAGATTGCCGCCAAGCCTGAGCCCATAGATATACCTGATCGTCACGCTCTGAACTTCTTTACTAAGACCTCAGACACAAAGCTCTCTCCTTATTTGCGAGTGGCGGCTATGGTGGCGCTATCAGCATTGGTATTACAAATGGCTACCGATGGCTTACAAGCGTACCGCTATAATCAAGCAAGTGCGGCAACCCAAAGCGCTATCGGCAAACAATTTCAATCTTGGTTTCCAGAAGATCGCTTAAATTCGCGGACATTGTTACAGACGCAGATGCAAGCCAAGCTGCGCACAGATAGTCAAGCCCAGTCGGCACATATGACAATCCTAGCGCGTATATCACCTCTCATTAAGCAGTCTTCACTGACTGCGCAAAGCTTAGTGATGCAGCCAAGCTCTCTTAGTTTTACGCTTATTGCGCCTAATCGCAGCAGTCTTGACGAGTTTGCTAATACGCTAGTCACTCAAGGAATAGCGGCCAGCTTGCAAAGCGTTAACGGTAATGAGCAAGGCGAGTTCAGTGGGCAGATAACCGTAAATATAGCGGATAATAGCGCTGAGGCTGGCGAGTTATCTTCCTCTTAACCCGGCTCGTCAATGTCATGTGGTATGTTGCTTTTGACGATTTATAACTTATTAAATGTTTTTATAGCTTCTTAAAATTTAAGTAAAAAAAGGCTCAGTGATGAATAAGCCGCAGCGCCGTACTAAACCTAGCCGTACGAAAGGTAATAGTACAAGCTCTTCAAGTTCTTTAAATACGGCGACGAGTAGTCCTGCCTCTAGCAATACTTGGTCTGAGCGTTTAAGCCGTTACCAATCGACATTAACGACACGCTGGCAAGCACTGTCTCCACGCGATCAGTTGGCCTTAGGCGTTTTATCGCTATTTTTATTAGTGTTTCTCGGCGGTTATGGCGGCTATAGTGTCAATCAAGCGGCGAAAGACAGCAAAGCGCAGTACCAGCAGCAAGTAGCCGATTATTTTTGGTTACGTGCGCAGGCGAGCAATATTGACAACAACGCGCTCAATGCCAGTACTGAAGGCCAAGTCGTTGCCCCTGCCACTGCGGTCAATTCGCTGTTAACCAATGCCGGTATTGCTAATGCTCAAGTAGCGGCCGTTGGTGATACTGTGCAGTTAAGCTTTACTAACCCAAGCCAAGCGCTTATCACTAGCGCGTTTGGTAAGCTGAGCGAGCAAGGCTGGCAGGTCACTCAGCTCAATATGCAGCAAGATATCAACACCAAGCAAATTCAAGTACAAGCCACGCTTGCTTCTTAACGGTTAGACTGGCATTCAATCTCAATCTTGAAAATCGTCTTTATAACCGCAATATTAGATAAATGAGCGCTACTGAGTATTTGAGTGTTATCATCAAATCGATAGCTCGATCTTATGGCCAGGCGCTGCAATTTGCCATCATTACCGTCAAGTGTGATAGGGATACTTATTATGAGCTCACCTTCTAACCCTAATTCTGATAACTCTGATGATTTTGTATCTCGGCCAACCTTAGACAAATCAGAGTCTCGCTTTGAAAATAGCATTCATGCCCAACAGACCCATGAGCTTACACGCTCAAGACAAGATACTGCGCTTAGTGATAAACAGCAGCGCTCACTGATCACTTATAACCATCTTACCTATCTGCTTTATGTCATTAGCTATTTGACGGCAGGGCTGTTGTGGATTGTGCCTATCGCTATGAATTATGCTAAGCGTCACGATGCTGATGGTACTTGGTTGGCCACGCATTTTGATTGGCAAATCAAGACTTTTTGGTATAGTATCATCTGGTTTGTGATCGGTCTTATCATAACGCTAGTAGCCGTTGGCGGCTTAGGTATCAGTGTGCTAGCTGAAAGCAATAATCTTGCTATTGGCTCAGGGCTATTTACCGGATTAGGTATCTTAATTATCTTGTTTACGGTTATTTGGCATGTATATAGAATTGCCCGTGGCTGGATTGCTTTGAGCGATAAGCGGCCTGTGCCTTGATGGCGGTTTTGTTTGAAAATTAATGTCTGATAAATAATGTTGAACAACGCTCAGTCTATTTAGTTATAAAGTCGTTAATTGCTAATATTTATAGCATAATATTTGCGGTTATTTTGGCTAAGCCTATAGCAAGCTGATATAATCGCAGCGCTTTATGGCAGTCGTTTTGCCTTTTCTATTCACCATTTAATCAGGGTTTGTTGTCACTATGTCCTACGCCTTACTTCGTCCGTTTTTATTTAAGATGGATCCTGAGCGCGCTCATGATATGACGCTGTCTTTATTGGACAAAGCACACAAAGCCCGCACTTTAGGGTTGGTATATGGTCAGCCGATGCAGCCCACCACTTGCATGGGTCTGCAATTTGCCAATCCGGTAGGACTAGCGGCCGGCCTCGATAAAAACGCAGATTATATCGACGCGCTAGCCGAATTAGGTTTTGGTTTCATTGAAGTTGGTACGGTGACGCCGCGGCCACAAGTCGGTAATGACAAACCGCGTTTATTTCGACTCAGACAGGCCGATGCTATTATTAACCGTATGGGGTTTAATAACCAAGGGGTTGATTATCTCATAGATAATGTCAAACGCTGCAAGTATAAGGGTAATATCGGTATCAATATCGGTAAGAATGCGAGCACGCCTGTTGAGCAAGCCGCTGATGACTATGTGTATTGCTTAGAGCGCGTCTATCCGCATGCTTCTTATATTACGGTCAACATATCCTCTCCGAATACTGCTAATCTGCGCGATTTGCAAAGCGGTGAAGCCTTGACTCAGCTACTAGATACTATCAAGAACCGTCACAGTCAGCTGGCCACTGAATATGGTTTTTACGTGCCTTTAGTATTAAAAGTCGCTCCTGACTTAGAGCCGCTGCAGGTCGATTATATCTCGCAGCAGCTGATAGATTTTGACATTGATGGTTTGATTGCCACTAATACCACTTTGAGCCGAGTCGGGGTAGAGGACTTACGCGACGGGGATCAAGCGGGCGGTTTATCCGGTCGTCCGGTGAGCCATACGAGCACCCAAATCTTACAGCAATTCTCAGATCAGTTAGAAGGCAAAGTAGCACTGATTGGCGTGGGTGGTATCGATAGCGGCGATAAAGCCGTCAAGAAGATCAAAGCTGGCGCGGATTTAGTGCAGCTTTATACTGGCCTTATCTATCGCGGGCCTGGGCTAGTACAGTCTTGTATTCAAGCTATCGGCGGTTATTACGATGCCATTTATGATACCAGTGACAATACTACGAAAGAGTGATGTATAACCGTTTATTTGCCTATTTGACTGATAGACCCAATGATAGCTGAGTATGATAATACTTTTCACCCTTTCCTTAAACGAATGAGGCCGTAGAGATGAGTGGTTTAGATATTATCATTGCTATCGTGGTGCTCATTGGTTTATGGCGCGGCTTTCAGGCAGGGTTGATAAAAACGGCGGTAGGACTTATGGGCTGGTTTGTCGCTCTAATTGTCGCCACTCGGCTAGCTACGTCGATTGCCCCGCAGTTATCAAGCTTAGTTGCCAATCCGGTACTGCAGACGGCATTAGCTTTTTTGATAGTCGTGATTGTTATTTTAGCCATCATGCACTTGCTAGCGTTTATTTTCTCAAGCGCACTCAAAACGCTAAATCTTAGCGTACTCGATAAGATGGCAGGCGGTGTATTGGGAGCAGCCAAAAACACCTTAATGGTGTTGGTAGTACTTAGTATCAGTGCGCCTTTATTGGTACAGCTGCCGCAGTGGCAGACCTCAGTGCTTGCCCCTGAGCTGATGCCTTATGCACCAATGGGTAAAGAGCTAGCTACCGATATGCTAGGTATGGCTTGGGGACAGATTAACCAATCATAATAGCTCTGAGCCGACGATGATATTTATTTTACTCTTATTGATTTTTCTATAAGGTTAGAGCATGTAAGCTATCTAGGCTTTGGCATAGTAGTGTTATAAAATAAAAAAAGTTTTCTTATAAAACTGCGTCATCAGGATTATGCTATCAGAGTGATGTTATTACCGTAGTATTCGCTCTTTAAATATAGACGCATCGATATTGTATATCAGTTGCATTGTTTCTAAATTTTCAAGTTTCTGACTTTTCAAGTTTCTAAATTTCTAGCTAATATGAATTCATTGCTATCAGAATTCATTAGTGCAGGATTCATTAGTGCCAAACCACTAGTATGAATAAACGCTATACCTTCTCGTTACTAATCTTTGCTCTAAAATAGGACATAACTATGTGTGGAGTCGTTGGGGTTGCAGCTCATGAGCCCGTTAACCAAATTCTTTATGATGGCTTGACTATGCTTCAGCATCGCGGTCAGGATGCAGCCGGTATCGTTACTTTGCAAGATGGGCGTCTGTACCTGCGAAAAGAAAACGGTATGGTGCGCGATGTGTTTATGAACCGCCATATGATCAAGCTAGTCGGTAAGTTTGGTATCGGTCATGTGCGCTATCCGACTGCTGGCACCTCTAGCAGTGCTGAGGCGCAGCCGTTCTATGTCAACTCGCCTTATGGTATTACCTTAGCGCATAACGGTAACTTGACCAATGCGGAAACCTTAGCCAAAGAGCTATATATCGAGGATCGTCGTCATCTCAATACCGATTCAGATTCTGAGGTGTTACTTAACGTGCTCGCCCATGAGATGCAGGACTTAGGCAAGACGAATCCTAACGCTGATGATATTTTTGAAGCGGTAAAAGCGGTCTATCATCGCTGTGAAGGCGCGTATGGCGTAGTGGCTTTGATTACCGGTCACGGTTTATTAGCTTTTCGTGATCCTAATGGCATCCGTCCACTGGTATTCGGTGAGCGCTTGGCGGCTAATGGCGGTACAGAATATATGGTGGCCTCAGAATCAGTGGCGCTAACAGGCTCAGGGTTTACGATTATTCGTGATGTCAAACCCGGCGAGGCGATATTTATCGATTTAGACCATAACTTGCACACTTATCAGTGCGTTGAGCAGCAAGAGTATACGCCTTGTATCTTTGAGTACGTCTATTTTGCGCGTCCAGATTCGATTATGGATAATATCTCAGTCTATAAGTCGCGTCTGCGTATGGGCGAAAAACTAGGCGATAAAATCTTGGCCGAGTGGGGCGATGATCATGATATCGATGTGGTCATTCCTATTCCCGATACGTCGCGGACCTCAGCGATGGAGCTGGCGCTGAAGATGAATATTAAATATCGCGAAGGCTTTATGAAGAACCGTTATATCGGACGCACCTTTATTATGCCAGGCCAGCAGCAACGCAAAAAATCAGTACGGCAAAAGCTCAGTGCCGTGCCGCTAGAGTTTAAAGGCAAAAACGTCTTGCTAGTGGATGACTCTATTGTACGCGGCACTACTTGTCATGAGATTATCCAAATGGCGCGTGATGCGGGCGCGCGTAAAGTCTTCTTTGCTAGTGCAGCGCCGCCGGTCAAGTACCCTAATGTCTATGGTATCGATATGCCAGTACGTAGTGAGCTGATCGCTTCGGGACACAGTGTTGAAGAAGTGCGTAAGATTATCGGCGCGGATCGTCTGATATTCCAAGATTTAGATGACTTGATTGATGCGGTAAAAGACACTAAGCATAGTAAAGTGGAAGGCTTTGATTGTGCCGTATTTAATGGTTGCTATATCACTGGACAAATCAATGAAGCTTATCTTGATCATCTGCAGGCTCAGCGTAATGATACGGCTAAGACTGGCAAGAAAGGCGTACAAATTGTTGCTGATACGCCAGTCGATATGATGGGTATTGAAGAGATATAATCTTTAGATTAATAGCATCATTGCTTGTCATAGTATAAAAAACGAGCTTCTCTATGTTAAGTAGGGAAGCTCGTTTTTTATGCCGATATTTAATTGTTCAGTGTTCAGTGTTCAGTGTTCAGTGTTCAGTGTTCAGTGTTCGGTGTTTGATTGTGCGCTTTCAGTAGATTTTAACTTAAGAGCTGAGCAAATACCCAAAGCAGACCATTTAAAGTCGCTATACCGACGATCATACTCACTAGCAGCTGCTTGCTAAAATGATAAACTAAAAATACCAGTGCTAATGCACCAATCTGAGCTAACAATAGATGCACCTCAGGACTGGCTAAACTATGGCTCAGCGACAAGTCTTGATAAGCCAAGCTAGTCAAAATAAGCAGCACCATCACCGATAAAGGTAAGCTCTCATTAAGCCTGTGGAGCCAAGGCGTGTCTAGTATTTTTTTGGGAATTAAGGCAGGGATAGCTCTAGTGACAAAAGTCACCGCTGCCATAGCGAGAGTAGCTATAATTAGATATTGACTAGTCATCAGAGTGGTCTCCTGTAACAGAGTACTGCAGCCAAAATCCGCGCGCTAAAATCAGCAGCATACAAAAGCTAATAGCGACTAATAATAGCCAGTCACTAGTGAACAAGGAAGCCAGTATCAGCCCAATGACAGCGATAGCGATAGGAAATAGCCGCTTCACATTTTGAAACTGCTCATAAGCTAATATGGCAAACAAACAGACTAAGGCGAAATCTAAATGCGGCACTAAGTCGTTGAGAGCGCTACCTATCATCACCCCAATCAGAGACGCCGCCACCCACCAGCTTTGATTAAATAGACTGATAGGCAGTATTAACGCTTGTCGCTCCTCAGCAGGCAGGCTAGTCATTACCGAAAAGGTCTCATCGGTTAGCGCAAATAAGCAATAGGTCTTAGCCAGCTTTTGGGTAGGCATAGATTGCAATAACGGCATAGCATAAAAGACATGACGCAAGTTAATCGCGGCAATGTTGGTTGCGATACTACCCACAGGCAGACCGGCGCTTAGCATGGGCAAGCACGCATACTGCGCTGCGCCTGCATAGAGAAATAAACTCAGCATCAAAGTTGCCCAAATAGGAATGCCAGCGACTTGAGCAAGAACGCCAAAGGCAATACCAGCAGGCAAATAGCCCATTGCCACAGCTAAGCTTTTTTTGAAGCCATCAGCCCACCGATAGGAGGCCTGTGTTTGTTGTTTGGAATAAGAAATGGTCACGTTAGATCCTGAGATTTTCGATGTTGTTATATGTGACATCCAGCTTTTATTTTTAGGATTTAGCGCTTGTAGTCACGTTTTATTTAAATTTATTCTAGTTTTATTGAGGTTGTAGCTTGTCGTAATTGCCTGTCAGGTAAGCACGGTATAAAAACGCGCCAAGAATCACTAGTCTTAGGGCTAATAGGCACCAAACGCTGAGCCAAATCCCTGTCATATCGTAGCGCTCATAAAGTAGCCAGCTGATAGGGAAGAAGACCACGGCTAATAGCAGGGCCGCATTTCGAATGACACTACCAGCAGTGAGACCGAAAAATATACCATCGAGCCAGTACGCGCCTACGCCTATCAGCGGCAGTAGTATCGCATAATTCTGATATTGGCGGGTAAGGGTGAGCACCGGTTCGATATTGGTCATTGTCTGCAAGTATGTCGGCATTGCTAGGAACCAAAGCAGACTTAAGAGCAATGCCAAAGCGTAGCTGACGATACCTGTCCGCTTGACAATAATAGCAAAGCGTCGCCAGTCTTGTCGCCCTGCGGCCTGTCCTGCAAGTGTCTCTGCTGACACCGCTACGCCATCTAAAGCAAAGGCTGAAATACTGAGAACTTGCAGAAGAATAGCGTTAGCGGCCAAAACTAAGTCGCCACTTTGTGCTGACAGTCTTGTGACCCAAGCAAAGCTCAAAGTCAAAATAAGGGTGCGAATAAAAATATCTTTATTTAAAGAAAATAGCCTAAGCATCTTTGAGCGCGTAAAATACTCAGCGTCAGTACTAAATAGAGCTGACCACGACAGTTGTAAATGCTGGCGACTTAGCCAAAGTGCTAGCCCCACTCCTGACCAAAAGGCGATAGTAGTCCCTAAAGCAACACCGACTAATCCCAGCCCCATACCATACACAAAAAACAGCGTCAGTATAATGTTTAATAGCGCAATAAAACCTTGCTGATAGAGCATGTAACGCGTCTTACCTTGCCCTGCGAACCAGCCAATAAAAGCAAAATTCATCAGCTCAGCGATGACGCCCCAGAAGCGCACGTCTAAGTAAGTTTGGGCAGCGACGCCACTAGCAGGATTCGCCGATAACGCTTGCAAACCGTATTCGATCAGCCAAGGTTTTGCTAAGAGTAATAGCGCCCCGATGATAAAGGCGAGTACTAAAGCGCGCTGCAAAATAGAGAGTAGGGCCGAGGCCATTTGCTCTGAGCCTGAGCGGTTACTTGAGCCATTAGCAGTTGTATCCTCAGCTGCCGCACTGGCACTGAGCTGACCCAGAGCCTGAGCCGATAATCCAGAGGAGGCGTACTGCAAAAAGTTAAAACTGACTAATAATAGCGATAAAAGCTGGATTGCAAGTCCCATGCCCGCAAGATTGGCCGCCGCACTCATATTACCAACGACGGCAGTATCAATCAGGCTTTGTAGCGGCATGGCTAGGTTTGCCAACATAACAGGCACGGCGATAGAGATGATACGCCGATAGCGGGTATCGATAGGTTGGGGCGCTGCTGTTGAGGTTGTGGCCATAAAATATCGCTGTTACTGAGATAAAGGCTAAACGCTGTAATACATAATACAAAAATAAAAGCACCCAACACTCATCGATAATGAGTCAGGTGCTTTTATAATAACTTTTTAGCGAATAGCTATGAATAACTATTCGCCAATTCACTTATTTACAATAAACTATTCAAACATTTTTGGGTCATTAAAGCTAACGATCTCTTCTTCAAACTCAGGTTTTACTTTTACCACAAAGTCATCGCGTGATAGACCCATCGCTAGCGGAATAGAGCTTGCAATATAAGTAGAAGAATAAGTACCAGCAAGCAAACCGATAAATAACGCCACTGAGAACCAGTATAAGCCATCACCGCCTAAGAACATCATAGCCAGCACGACTAAGAGCACCGTTGAGATAGTCATGATCGTACGGCGTAAGGTTTCAGTCAATGACAAGTCAATCGTTTGGCGCGGCGTGATACCGCGAACCCGGCGGAAATTCTCACGGATACGGTCATAGACAACGATAGTATCATTCAGCGAGTAACCAATCAGCGCCAGTACCGCCGCCAAAACCGTCAAATCAAATGGGAAGCCAAAGAGTGCAAATACCCCAATTGTCACAATCGCATCATGAAATAATGATAATACCGCCCCTAATGAGAGCTTAAACTGGAAGCGTAGCGCGACGTAACCTAGCATACAGACTAAGGCAAGAGCTAAGGCCATCACTGAGTTCAGATAGACCTCGTTACCCACTTGGCTACCTATAATATTGACGTTGCTAATACTAGCTGGATTATTAGGCAAGTCTAATGCGGTATCCAAGCTAGTATTGAGCCCATCGATATTGTCAGATTGCGGCGGTAGGCGTACTAGCAGCTCTTTATTAGTGCCTAAGTACTGCACGACAGCGTCATCAAAACCGTTATCAGCTAAGGCCTCAACCACAGCCGCTTGCTCAACCGATTGCTCGTAGCTGACATCCGCTGAGACGCCGCCGGTGAAATCAAGACCTAGGTTTAAACCATTAACGGCGATAGCAATGATACTTGCGATAACCATAAAGATAGAGAGTAGGCCCATAGGCTTCTCTAATTTCATAAAGGGGATAATACGCTGATCGCCAATGGCTTTTATACCGCCTTCAGCTGCTGCTGCTGCGTCATCAGCGGCGTCGCCCTCGAAGTGACTAGGATCTACAGCATTAGCTGTTGCTAGGGCTTGTGAGCCTTTAGCATTGTCACGCTGAGCTCCTTTAGGCCTTTTAGTCGTTTTATTTAAATTATTGGTTTGAGTATTGCTACCTTTACCATCACGGCGCGGCTTATTACGGCGGCGACGCTTATTGCCTTGCGAGTTAGTATTCGAGCCGCTGTTACCTGACTGATTGCCTGAGCTGTTCGAGGTCGGCAGGTTGTCTTTATTGTTCGGGTTATTCTGATCGATCGCCATAGTAGTCTCCTAACCGATGCTCAAACGTTTGATAGATTTGCGCTTACCATAAGCGATTTGTACTAGCGCTCGTGTCACCAAAATAGCGGTGAACAGTGAGCTGACAATACCAATCGCTAAAGTAATAGCAAAGCCTTTGATCGGACCGGTACCGATAGCGAATAAGATAAAAGCCACCAGCAGTGTGGTAATGTTAGCATCGAAGATACTACTAAACGCACGATCGAAGCCGGCCACAATGGCGGTTTTTGGCCGCACACCGTTGGCTATCTCTTCACGTATGCGCTCAAATATCAGCACGTTAGCATCGACCGCCATACCTATGGTCAAGACGATACCAGCGATACCAGGCAAGGTAAGAGATGAGCCTAATATCGACATGATTGAGATGATAATGATGACGTTGACAGCTAACGCAACGTTAGCAATGACGCCAAACAAGCGATAGAAAATTATCATAAAGATGAACACGAGTAAGTAACCGACTTGGGTCGAAAATAAACCTTTATCGATATTTTCTTGACCAAGTGAAGGGCCAATAGTGCGCTCTTCGACAAAGTACATCGGCGCCGCTAGCGCCCCTGAGCGTAGTAGCAAAGCAAGCTCGGCCGCCTCAGCGCTACTATCTAAGCCCGTGATACGAAACGAGGAGCCAAGTACCGCTTGGATATTGGCACGGTTGATGACTTTAGTCTCCGCGTAAGGCGTCCGAACTTCAGTCGTCTCACCCGTCACAGGATCTTCTTCATAAGTGATGCGTTGTTTGTTTTCGATAAACAGCACCGCCATTTGCTCACCAACTGAGGTGCGCGTGGCGTTTTGCATGAGTCTACCGCCAGCGCTATCTAAGGTAATATTCACCTCAGGTGTACCGCTCTCATCAACGCCTGTCTGCGCGTTAGTGACTTTGTCACCGGTAACGATAGCTTGACGCTCTAACAGAACCGGCGGGCCATCTAGTGATTGAAAAGGGAAGGCCTCAGTGCCAGCAGGAGGAATACCGCCGGTGTAGTTTTCGGCATCTTTTGCTACCATGCGAAACTCAAGGTTGGCAGTACGGCCAAGCACTCGTTTGGCCTCGGCAGTATCTTGTACGCCCGGTAGCTCCACCACGATACGGCTAGCGCCTTGCGACTGTACTAATGCTTCTGCGACCCCAAGCTCAGCAATCCGGTTACGCAAAGTCGTCAAGTTTTGATTAACGGCGTAACTGTTAATCTCATCGACCATGGCATCGTTATAGGACATGACTAGCGCAGGGCCTTGGTCATCAATGGTTGATTGCACCGTAAAGTCATTACCCATTGACGCTTGTAGGATGTTTTGTGCGCGTCCGCGGGCATCAGTGTCAGAGAAGTGCAGAATGATGCTTTGACCTTCAGTTTTAGTACCGGTCACCGCTACGCGTTCAGCGCGCAGCTCTCGGCGCACGTCACGGCTAGCGCTGCTAAGACGCTGCTCTAGCGCCTTATCCATATCTACTTCTAGTACAAAACGCACCCCGCCGCGAAGATCCAAACCGAGCTTCATAGGCTTAGCGCCGATATCGCGTAACCACTGCGGCGTGGTTTGCGCTAAGTTGAGCGCGACGACATAATCATCGCCTAAGTTTTGGCGCAAGACTTCCTGAGCTTTTAGCTGCTCATCTGGAGTATCTAAGCGTACCAAGGCACTGTTGTCCTCAAAGCTACCATCGTGAAAGTCGATATTGGCTTCACTAAGCAGACGCTCAGACTCCGTTAATACGCTCTCAGACAGCTGAGTACCTGCTGCAGCACTCGTAATCTGCACCGCAGGCTCATCAGGATAAAGGTTTGGAGCCGCGTAAAGACCTGCCACGATAAGCACGACAATGATAACTAGGTATTTCCATGCGGGATATTGCATAATGACTTCTTTATATTGATAAAAGACTGGTGATGCAGACCATGAGTGAATAGATAATAGGGTAGCTAATAGCCAAAAATGACCGCAATTAGTGAACGGTCATTACAATATGTGTGACTATAAATGTGTGACTATAAATAAGTACTATAACCTATAGCTGACTACAATCTAACTCATCGTCAAGCAGCACTAAGGTAAGACTTAAACGCTCTCAATAGTGCCTGCAGGGAGTACTGAGATTACCGATGCGCGTTGCACTTTGACATCTGTATTGTTGTTTAAGCTCACAACAGCATAATCGCCTTCGATTTGCTTGATGCGGCCCATGAGGCCACCGGCGAAGATAACTTCGCTGCCAACGGTAAGCGAGCTTACCATCGCGCGGTGCTCTTTAGTACGCTTAGACTGCGGACGAATAACCAAAAAGTAAAAGATAGCAAAAAAAGCGACTGGCAGTAGTAGCTGACCAAATAGTGACGCGCCACCGGCGGCATCGCCTGCTGCTTCAGCAGCATGGGCTGACTGGATAAATAAGCTCATAATTTCTCTCGATAAGTGAGGTACAAAAATAAAATTAGACGCATAGTAACAAAAAATCTAACACTTAGTAACTGTTAATCATAGCACAAGCGCATTTTTCTTAGCCTGACAATAAGCGTAGCGCTAATGGTAGCAGCTATGACGGTACGCATTAGGGCAGATAAGTGCTTCTAAATACTAGTTTTAGTCTTAGGTTTTAGTCCTATATTGAGACTAACTATCAATGGCTCAAAATAGATAAGCGTTAGTATACCGATAAAACGGCTCATAGGACTGCAAAATTTAAGGCTGAATGGCCCGTGGTTTCATCGTATGAAGACAAAATATTGTGTAACCTGAGTATCAATGATAATATCGAATGCTTATAAAAGTGTTGGCTTTATAGCAGCGCTTTATTTTTCGCTCCACCTTTTATTAAATCATTATTTAGGTTACCCGACTTGCTGCTTACCTCTTTGGTTACTTCTCGTTTATATCGCTTACGCGCTTGTCGTAAACAAGCTTCAGCGGAGCCTCCCCCTATAAAAAACTCTAGCTCTTATCACTGGATTTTATCGGTTTGCACTGCCATATTCAGTGCGACATTGCTTTTGTTGCCGACATCTGTACTAGCAGCGAGCTCAGCTGCAGCGACAGAGGTCGCAGCACAAGCTACAGCAAGTAGTGTGCTACTACTAGTGCTGTTTGTACTCTTAGCAATTGGTGTCTCGTTTGTCTGCTCGCTTGCAGAGTCAGCGCTACTGACTATGACACCCTCTTACATCGCTGATGTACAAGAGAGGAACCCCAACAAAGCGGCCATGCTCAAACGTCTTAAGGTCGATAACATCGATCAGTCGCTGGCGGCTATTTTGACTTTAAATACCGTAGCGCATACCGTCGGTTCTATTGGCGCCGGTGCGCAAGCCACGATTGTCTTTGGTAGTGCTTGGTTTGGTGTGTTCTCAGCGTTTATGACATTGGCTATTTTGTTTATATCTGAGATTATCCCCAAAACCTTAGGGACCGTTTATTGGCGTCAGCTTAGCGGTGTAGTAGCGTACTTCGTTCGCGGTATTATTATGCTTTTATATCCGCTGATATGGATATCTGAGCGTATCACTAAGCTGCTGGTCAGAAGCAAAGAGACCGATGTCTTTAGTCGCCGTGAGTTTGCCGCTCTTGCTAGTATAGGTGAGGAGGCTGGTCAAATTGACCCGCTAGAGTCGCGTATTATTCGTAATTTGTTAGCCTTTGGGGCGATAAAAGTCGAAGACATCATGACGCCGCGCTCAGTAATGCTCGCTTTTGAACAAAACAAAACCGTCACTGAGCTATTAGCGGATCGCCCTAAGCTGACTTTTTCGCGCCTACCTATTTATGATGGTGATTTGGATAATATTACTGGGTTTGTGCTTAAAACAGATATCTTATTAGCAAAAGTAAATCACGCGACCCATAAGCCTCTGACGCAGTTTCAGCGAGAGATCACTTTTGTTTTCTCCAAGATGAAATTGTTTGACTTGTTAGAGCTGATGCTAAAAAATCGTATTCATATTGCCATTACTGTTGGCGAGTATGGCGAGGTTAAAGGACTTGTGACCTTAGAAGATGTGTTTGAGACCTTATTAGGCCTTGAGATTGTCGATGAGATTGACAGAGTTGAAGATATGCAAGCACTGGCTAGGCAGATGATGGATCGCCGTGTTGAGCGCTTGGGTATGAAACTTAGTGACGATGAGCATGACAATGACGTCAGAGTAGATGAGAGTCATAATACGGACAAATCTAAGTCTTAGTATGTTATCGATATTGTGTTAATGATATTAGGAGTTCGACTCTAGCACTAACAAGGACTTTTTTTAGATCAATCAATAAGATAAGCCTAGCCGATTAGATATGCAATTATCACACAGGGAGTTACATGACTGTGAGAAATTACTGATAGGCTAAAACTTTCAAGATAACCGCTAAGGAAGAAGATGAAACGTTTGGGGAATACACGTTTGGGGAGTACAAGATTACTAGCGTTGATAATCAGAGGCGCTAGTCTCACAGCATTAGCTACCGGCGCAAGTGTAGTCGCTGTTAACGCACAGGCCGCGACGATGAGCGAGGGCTTAGTACAAAACTATGCCAGCTCCATGAAGACGGCGGCGAATAATAAAAACATTAGCCAAGTCTCGCGTTTGGTGTCTGACGATGCGCTTATCTCTTTATCCAGAAAAGGTAAAACGACCAGCCTAGATAAAGAGGCGTATTTAAGACTATTACAAAACAGTTGGAATCAGACCTCAAACTACCGCTACGACATTAATATCGATAATATCGTCATTACTGGAAACCAAGCTAAAGCTAATGTCAACACCACAGAGAGCTGGGTTAAAGATGGTAATAATGTCTCATTCGTGACTAATTCAAGAGTAACCTTAACCTTATCAACGGGTAACGCCATACTATTAAGAGCGGTATCACAAGTGACTATTAATTAGTAGGTAATTAATAGCTAATTAATAAGTAGTCATTAAGTAAATAATTAGTAAGCGCTCATTAATAGATTGTATTTATAGGCTATGGTTTGACTAGTAACTTATGCGCCGTAACTTATAGGTCAAAGATCATAAATTATAAGTCACAAATCATTGTCGTTGTATGATAAGCCATGAATAATAATCAATGAGTTAATATGATTGATTGAGTTATTCGTTCAAGCTTGCGATAGTTATAATGTTTATCTTATGCTGCGTCTTACACTGTAATAGCGACAAGTTATCTTTACCAAAAGTTATCTAAGCTAGGGTGAATCAAGAGGGTAATGCTATGCTCTAATAAATGCTTACTGTTATGTAAAATATAAGCCTTGAGAATTTATTTTCAGTCAACTATTTTTATCCATTGTTATTTTTATCTATTTTTGTTGCTAGGAAGCCGCCATTATCATGTCTATCGTGCCGTCAAACTCTCGTTTACCTATCGCTTTGCCTTTGACCCTTGCCGTATCCGCTCTACTTGTCAGTGCTTGTAGTAATACGTCAGCGGTAAAAAACACTGGGGTTAAAAATACTCGTACGCCTGTGGTCACTAAGCGCCCAACTGCGACCCCGCAAACTCCTGCTAGCGATGACTATTCAACGGCATATTTAGATGAAGAGAGCTTAGATGAGCTCGCGGATTTATTAGAAGCCAGTGACATGGCTATGGTTGAGGGTAATAAACTTGCCATTCAACAATACGGTGATTTATGGAACCGCCTGCGTGCCGGTTATCGGATGAACGCTGGTCGCCCTATCTACAATCAACGTATCGAGGGGCAAAAAGGCTGGTTTACGAGTAGACAAGATTACTTAAACCGTTTGACCGCGCGCGCCAGTCGCTATTTATATCATACTGTGCGCGAAGCGGAGCGCCGCAATATTCCGACCGAGTTGGCATTATTGCCCGTTATCGAAAGCTCGTATGATCCTAGTGGTACGAGTAGTGCGGCGGCTGCAGGCTTGTGGCAGTTTATTCCAAGCACGGGACGCATCTACGGTCTCAATCAAAGCAGTACTTATGACGGTCGCCGCGATGTTATCGAGTCGACGCGCGCCGCTTATGACTTCTTGACGGCGCTGCATAACCAATTTGGCAGTTGGGAGCTGGCTTTAGCAGCTTACAACGCCGGTCCTGGACGGGTACAAAAAGCCATTGACGCGAATGCGGCGCGAGGATTACCAACAGACTATTGGTCGCTAAGACTACCTACTGAGACGATGAACTACGTGCCGCGCTTTTTGGCAGTTGCTGAGATCGTCGCTAACCCCTCACAGTTTGGGGTTTATCTACCAGCTATCGCCAACCGTCAGCATTTTCGTAGTGTTCCTGCCAACTACGGCGTCAGTCTGGCTGAAGTCTCACAGCTTACAGGCGTCAGCTACGACGAGCTTGAAAGATTAAACACCGCTCTCACTTCTGGCCGTATTGACGCCTCAGGCCCACAGCGAGTCATTATCCCGAACGATGTCGATGTCAACATCGACGCCAAACTCAGTGCACTGCGAGGTAATGGCAGTAGTAATGTCATCGCCTCTAGCACATCTGCTACGCCAAGTACCTCAGGATCAACATCTTATAATAACAAGCCCTATAGCAGCGGCTCCCTACCTTCAACGGGAAGTGGTCTAGCTGAATATGCGGCTAGTGCTAGTGTGCCGCAGCAAACGACCAGTTATATCTCTCCAGCTGCTACGCCGTCTAGTAGCTCAGTGTATAGCAGTAATAACAATGCCAGAACTGAGCCGCCTATTACTAGTAGTGAAACGCAAAAAATCAATGCGGAGCTAAAAAGCAGCAACAGCTTACCGACGACTTCTGCGCAGATCACAGGTAACAATACTATCGTACAAGAGCCGCCACTGAGCCAAGAAGAGCGCGACTTTATTGCTAGACAGATTCAATCACAGACTCCAGATCAGCGAGAGGTGGTCAGCGCGGTCGATGGTAATATTAAACTGTCCGCTGTACAGACACAGCAATCTGTGTTGGAGGCTAGCGGTAGAGAGAAAAAGCTTAGTTTTGCAACCAGCGCTAATAGCAAGGCAAAACCACAAGGCAAACGCAGCACCTATACCGTAAAACGTGGCGACACTTTGTCTAATATCGCTAGCCGAGCAGGGGTGAGCTGGCGTGAAATCGCCGAGTGGAACCAGATAGATCCTAAGGCTAACTTACTCTCTGGCAGTACTCTGTACTTGTATAATGCTAAACCTATCGAGCCTTTAAAGAGTAGCAATACGCCAGCTCAACCCGAAAGCTATGTGGTACAAAGCGGTGATACATTGATAGGTACAGCAAATCGTTTCGGCTTATCAGTCACTCAGCTAGCGACTTATAATAATCTCAGTAGCCGCGCTGATTTGCTGCGCGGTCAAAAGCTGTGGTTAGTGCCAGGTAAGGTTACTGCGCCTGCGGTGACTCCTGCTGCTCCTTCGCGTAAACGTGCACAGTCAACTACCGCTACTAAGAGCTACAAAGTCCAATCAGGTGACGGTCTCATCGCCCTTGCCAAACAGTTTAGTATCTCAACCCAAGCTTTAGCCGATCTCAATGGTATCGGTAGTACAGATTCGCTGTACGTCGGTCAGACGTTAAAGATACCAGCAGATGCCAATACGACATCTTCATCAAATAGCTCAGCTAGTCGTTCCAGTAGCTCGGCTGTAACCAGTAATTACAAAGTAAAATCTGGGGAGACGCTCATAGGTATTGCCAATAGTTTGGGTGTGAGCGCGGCGCAAGTAGCAGCGGTTAACAGTAGCTTTGATGAAAGAGCTCGCCTACAACGCGGTCAAACCATTAAGGTACCTGTCTCAGCGTCACAAGTGGACAATAAACTCAATGACAAACCCATCAGCTATAAGATCCGCTCTGGTGATACGTTAATTGGGGTAGCCAACCGCTACAAAATCGGCGTTAGTGACTTGGCTGCAGCCAATAATCTAAGCACTAACTCGAACCTTATCTTAGGACGTAGTTTGACGATTCCAGCAGCGGGTAATCGCTCTACTGCTACGAGCGCAACTAGCACGAGCAGCGCTGCATCAACGAGTACTACTAGTACAGGTAAAAAGCTAGACAACACTGAGAATTATAGAGTACAGTCAGGCGATGGCCTAATTGCGTTAGCTCGCCGCTTCGGAGTATCTGTATCCGATCTAGCAGCCACAAACAATCTATCGACTAAAGCGCAGCTACAGCGCGGTCAGACGCTTAAAGTGCCAAAAATGACGGTTAGCTACCAAGTGGCTTCTGGAGATAGTTTGATTGGCTTAGCGCGCAAATACGGCGTCTCGACAAAAGAGCTGGCTGATATGAATGATATCGCCCCTGATACGATGTTACAACGCGGTCAGCGCTTAACCGTGCCTAATCGCTAAGCATAATTTCAGTGAGTCCGTTAAGCTGATTGATGGCTCACTGAGCTAATGCGCATAGAATAAAAAGCTGCTCTTAATACTAAGAGCAGCTTTTTATTGCTAAATACATTTTAAATCAGATGCTTTATAAGCTAAACATCCTAGTTATTACACACTATAGGTCTTGATGGTTTCAAGATAGCTTCTGATATTACTGACGTAATGCATAGCTTGACCGTAGCGGCTATTCGAAGCTCTATTGTCTGATAAATAAGCATATACGTTCGCCCAGCTCTTATCATCGATGCCTTGCTCACGCAGTTTACGCTGAATACGTTTGACTGCATTAGGCCCCATATTATAGCCGGCAAGTGCGAACCAAATCCGATCCGACTTTGGCACATCAGCAAAGTCCGCTTTTACTTGCTCCAAGTAGCGAGCACCGCCGCCGATGCTTTGATACGGATCAACGCGATCAGAGACGCCCATCGCTTTTGCCGTGCTATTGGTCAGCATCATGATGCCGCGTACCCCAGTAGGGGAGACAGCGTTAGCATCGAGATGCGATTCTTGATAGCCCATTGCAACCAGCAGCTCCCAATCGTGATTATAGTTCTGAGCTTGCTGCTCGAACTGCGTCTGATAATCGGGTAGCTTCTCTGTCAGCGTCTGCTGAAAGTGATTTTGACTATAAGCATCTTTTAGCAGTTTTTGATTATAAAAAGCCGCTAATTTCTGGGTATTATTGATTTTGATATTATCACACAGATAGCTACTAGCCGTTTGTGACAGCAGATCACTGGAGTCCTTAAACGTCCAGCTCACTTTCGGGTTTAGACCGTTATTAGTCAAACTAGTATCATAACCACAGCTTAGATTCACTGAGGCAAGATTGAGCTGATTGGTAAGCTGAGTACTAGCCGTAGTCAAGGCCATATCAGCCTCACCATTTTTTAGTGCCGCAAGTGCTGTCTCTTCTGTTGCATAAGCTTTTAGGTCGATAGTAACGCCAAGCTCATCAGCATAGCTACGCACTAAATCATAACCAAAACCGTGCTGAAAACCATCAGTAGCAAAATAAGTACTATCACCAGGCACAGCGGCTATGGTTAAAGTCTTATCTAGCATGACCTGATCATAGGCCGGTACTGGTACCTCCATAGTGGTAAGACTTCTAGCAGGCAAAGATAATAATGCGATACTAGATACTTGGGCAATTTTTTTGGATTTGGCAAAACGAGTTACTTTAGCCGATGGAACGATCTTACTTTTGGTGCTAAGTGTGCGATTGGCTGGACGTAATAAGTATGAAATACGACGTCTAGCCCCTTGCGCGGATACTTTTACACGATAAGTAATACGCTGCATGGATGTCTCCTAATTGTAGCCATCCTACTTACCCTTAGACTGACATTCATACGCAAAGACATCTGTCTTTATATAAATGTCGATCTTTGACACTTTTATACTCATCGCTAAGATACTAGTTCAATTATAGTAGCTCGATAAGCAAAGTGTCGTTTGCTACCTATACAAGATAGTCGACTGAATAAGATTGTCGAAACTGCTGGTTAGAGCAGCACTATCGCTAGCCATTGATACCCCTAAGTTTCAAAACGCACTAAAATGGATGAAGAGAGTAACTTGGTATAGTTTCTTCACCAGTCGCTAAATACTTAGGTATCAAGACTAAAGGTACTAAGGTAAGGTCATGAAAAAGTTATTGCGATAACAGCAAGGGCGATAAAGTAAATTAAAAGTAAAGTCGTAAATAAACTTTTAACCAGTATCGCCTTATATAAGTAGCAGCTAATAGTATTGCGCTTGCTACCTATAAGCTCTTATCCAGCGGTGAGGCAAGCTCTTTATTAACGATAATCTACCCAAATAGACTATCTTCAAAGAACTGGCATCTCATGCAACATTGGGATGAATACCTATATTGCTATTAAAATAGTATAACAAAAAGTTAAAACGGTACTCAGCCAACGTCATAACCGGAGGCTATATTAATGGAAAGTCTCATGACAAAACATTCTCTTACAATTATACTTTATGAGGAATATATAGCAATTATTCAAGTTACGTTAACAAAGCAGTAATAAAACTTAACGCTCATGCAGGGTTGACAATATCGACAAAAGTAACCGGTAAATTAAACTGTTCAGAAACTAATTCTCCTAGCGCTTGTATACCGCCGCGTTCAGTCGCATGGTGACCACAAGCGAAGTAGTCAATACCCAATTCACGAGCACTGTGCGTGGTACGTTCAGATATTTCTCCTGAAATATAAGCGTCGCAATCCATAAGCGCGGCTTGCTCAATCATATCCTGCGCGCCCCCCGTACATATAGCGATACGCTCAATATGCTTGGACGCAGTTGTTACTGCAGAGGTAGTGTATATCTGCTGGTTTTCTTTACTAGAGATAAGTGACTGATAAGTATCGCTGCCAGAAAGCAAAAAGTCACTTGCAATATGCAGAGGTTTACGCTCTAGAGTCTGAGTAATCGTCTCTATCAGATCTGCTGCACTTTGCGGCTTGCCAATGGCTATATTGCCAACGGGATGCGTCTCATTAGGGTAGAGAGCACCAGTGATGGTGAGTCCTAAACTTTCGGCAAGCTTAGCGTTATTGCCTACGATTGGATGCGCGTCAAGGGGTAGATGATAAGCGATTAAAGAGATACCATGCTGCATAAGCTTGCGGATACGCTTGCCTTTCATTCCGGTGATAGGCTCAGGCTCACCTTTCCAAAAATAACCATGATGGACCATAATGGCGTCAGCGTCAGCATCAATGGCTGCATCTATTAGCGCTTCACAAGCGGTCACGCCCGTGATAATACGCTGAATAGGCCGTCCGCCGTCGACTTGTAGACCATTAGGGCAGTAGTCTTTAAATGCATTGGCGTCTAGATAATCATCACAAAATTTGGCTAAGGCCTGTGCGCTTATCGATGGCGCTGCACTAGAACTACTGTGATTAGTAGCCGGGCTAGTCGTTTCTAAATTATGCTTTTGGTTCTTTTGGTTCATGGGTTCTCCTTATTACTTTTTTATGCTTACTTTATTGCTTAAATTTTTAGTGGTTTGTCTTCTTTATATAAGTAGGACAGAGGTTTTATGTTGTAGCTGAAATGAGGCACTTAAATGAGGCTTAGTTTATCATATTGCTATTAAGCCAATTTATTACGCTTAGTTGGAGCAGCTAACTGAGCTGATAACTGAGCTGATAACTGAGCTAATAGTGTGATAGTGAATGTAGTGAGTATATTGAGTACTCATAGTTAGTTTAAGGTCTCATAAAACTACCTTTGAGCATAATAACTGAAAGGCTACACGATGCCGCAGTACTGTATAATAAGCCCAGTTATAATTGGTGAGCGCAGCTATGTCAGTAGATAGGTTCTATAGCTTAATTTCGTTAAGCTCTTGCCTTTAAAAAATTTTATTGCAGCCCTATCTAAACTATAATATTTACTAGCGCTTTATTCATTAGCATAACATTTACAGAGGTTCTCTATGTCGTCTTCCCCAAACGCCAATAACAAGGCATCGCTATGGCAGTGGTTGCCTTGGGTTTTATTAATAGTAGTAATTGCAGCGTTTGTTTGGCTATTTATGAGTATGAAGACGCCATCAGAGGCGACATGGGAGCCGCCAAGGACTCCGCCAGCTGAGCAAGAGGCCTCAGCGCCAGTTGCTGATACGCCAGAGCCGATCTCTTCTTATCATAATGCAGTAGCGCGCGCCTCCCAGTCAGTAGTGAACATTTATACGACGCAGGCGATGGCAGAGCATCCTTACATCGATGATCCAGTACTGCGCCGATTCTTTGAGAACCATGGTGACCAGCAGCAAGGCCCAGGATCTACTAATTTAGGCTCAGGCGTTATTGTCTCTGAGGATGGGTATATCGTGACTAATGCGCACGTGGTCGAAAAAGCCGATGAAATCACCGTTGCCTTTAGCGATGGGCGTAAAAGCCGCGCTAAGGTCATCGGTACCGATCCAGATAGTGATTTAGCAGTGATTCGCGTCGATATGACTGGGCTTACGCCATTAGGGTTTCGTGAAGAGCCTATTCGCGTTGGCGATCTTGCGCTAGCGATAGGTAACCCCTTTGGCGTGGGTCAAACGGTGACGCAAGGTATTATCTCAGCCACAGGTCGTACGGGCCTTGGTGTCAATAAGTTTGAGGACTTTATCCAAACCGACGCCGCTATCAACCCAGGTAACTCAGGCGGTGCGCTAGTCGATGCGAGCGGTGAGCTGGTCGGTATTAATACTGTGATTTTCTCGCGCTCAGGCGGCTCAATGGGTATCGGCTTTGCTATTCCAACCGCGCTTGTTGAGCAAGTGATGAACGCGCTGATCAAAGATGGCCGCGTCAGCCGTGGCTGGCTTGGCATTGAGATTCAGTCGCAGCTTCGTGATCCGACTCAGCTTGAGACCTCAACTGGTGTCGAAGTGCTTAATGTGGTTCCGCAAGGTCCTGCCGCGATTAGTGGCCTAAAGACCGGCGATATTATTTTGACTATTGATGGCGTTGAGATGACCGATGCCAATACGCTGATTCAGTATGTCGCACGCAAACCGCCCAACACGGTGCTCAATACTCAAATACTACGCAATGGTAAGCACGCTGAAGTTCCTGTAACCTTAGCTGAGCGCCCGTCACAAGAAGTCGTACAACGTCCCGTTATTATGGAGGGTGGCCCTGAACAGAACTATCACGGCGAGTCACAAGAGCGACCGATGATGAGTGAGGAGGAGCGTGACCGTATGCGCGAAGAGCTGATGAAGCTATTTGAAAACAATGGCGCACCTCAATAACCGCTTGCGTTACTTCAACGCTATTGTCTATGTAGCATTAACTAATAGCAACATGACTGAACATCAAAAAACGCGCTGTCTTTCAAAGACAGCGCGTTTTTTATGAACGAATTGTTTATGCACCACTCAGTCTTTTACCAGTTCATGATCGATATAGATAACACCTTGAACCCGGCAGCAGCAGGGCAGTATCTCATTATCCTCAATCATCGCAAGGGGAGCAAAAGGATACTCCACCACATGCGAGCTGGCGATACGACGTACGCGGCAGCTACCGCAGTAGCCTTCACGGCACTGATAGTTGATATCGTGCCCAGTACGCAGTAAGCCGTCTAGCAAGGTCTCGCTATCATGCAAATAAAAGCGCTGTTTGCTGGTCACTACCCACGTCATTGCCCAAGCTCCTGATGGTCATTTTTATTGGTGTTTTTTGCCTTGATGATAGCGCGCCTACATGACAGCGATATGTCATCGACGCGCTAATAACATCTAAAAATTACAGCTCAAAGTCATCAAAGTCGCTATCGGACAAGTCTGAATTGATCTGACCGACCAGATACGAGCTGATCTCAGTCTCTTGCGGCGCGACTTGCACGTTATCAGAGGACAGCCAAGTGTTAATCCAAGGAATCGGATTAGACTTCGAATTCGGAAACGCAGACGGCAGGCCAACCGCTTCCATACGCAAGTTGGTGATGTACTCGATATATTGGCAAAGGATATCTTTATTAAGTCCGATCATTGAGCCGTCTTTAAATAAGTATCCCGCCCATTCTTTTTCTTGCTCAGCGGCCTTACGGAAGATCTCAATGCCTTGCTCATGACATTCCTCGGCAATCTCGACCATCTCAGGATCATCTTTGCCATTACGCATGAGGTTCAGCATATGCTGTGTACCAGTCAGATGCAGTGCTTCATCACGAGCAATCAGTTTAATAATCTTGGCATTACCTTCCATCAGCTTGCGCTCGGCAAAGGCAAACGAGCAAGCAAACGACACATAAAAACGAATCGCCTCAAGCACGTTGACCGCCATGATGCACAGATAGAGCTGCTTCTTTAATGAGCGCAAATCAACACTGATCTCTTCGCCATTGACCTTATGCGTGCCGGCACCGTACAAGCTATACAGCTGCGAGTTACGATACAGCTCATCATAGTAGCCTGCGATGTCAGAGGCGCGCTCTAGAATATGCTCGTTCTGCATGATATCGTCGAAGACAAGGCCCGGATCATTAACGATATTACGAATGATATGCGTGTAGCTGCGCGAGTGAATGGTCTCAGAGAATGACCACGTCTCAATCCACGTTTCAAGCTCCGGTATCGACACCAGTGGCAGCAGCACGATGTTGGGGCTACGACCTTGAATGGAATCGAGTAGGGTCTGATACTTGAGGTTACTTAAGAATATATGCTGCTCGTGCGAGGATAAGTTACTAAAGTCGATACGGTCTTTTGAGACATCGACTTCCTCAGGACGCCAAAAAAACGACAGCTGCTTTTCAATCAGTTGCTCAAAGATAGGGTGCTTTTGTTGATCGTAGCGGGCGACATTGACCGGCTGACCAAAAAACATCGGCTCTGTAAGCGCATTATTCGGGGTTTGATTAAAGATTGAATAAGTCATGAAACTGCCTTTTTAAATATCTAGTTGATTGATATATTGATATAAACGTTAAATACATTCTATAGGGTGTCTTACCCAATAACCTACAAGTTCTCCAAAGAGATCTGCCCTTCGTTAACATAAGCTTTGAGCATTTCGCTGAGCTCACCGTCATCCAAAGCTTCCAATTCATCGATAGCGCTTTTACGCTGCGGGCTTAACCCTTCGTCTTGAAATTGTTTTGCCGCTGTTTTTTTAGTGACACGCATTACTGGTTTTTTCGCAGCTTTTGCGACCTCTTTTTTTGCGCTTTCTTGATTTGAGGCAACGCTTGGGTTCAATTGCTCGCGCACCGCTTCGATATCGACTTCTATTTGTACGATGTGCGAGCTACCGTCATTAATATCTGAAAATACGTTAGGGATAAACAAACCACCGTCTTTGATGATTGCGGTATAGTGCACGTCTATGACCTCCGTCATTTTTATTCTTTATGTGTTGCGATTATAGCGGTAAAGTTAAAGGGTTTTTTTTGATTATACTTGAGCTATGGTTGGCGTACTGCAAGGCTCTCATATACCTTATTGTTTTCTCTTTTGCCTACGGCTAGTACATAAACGACCACTACATCATCTTTGACGCTATAGACCAAACGATAGCCTACAGCACGCAATTTGATTTTATAGGTATCTGGATGCCCTGAGAGTTTTGACGCAGGCACACGCGGATTTGCTAGTCGCTGCTGCAGCTTTTTTTTAAATTGCTGCTGAATACTGGGCGCTAGCTTTTTCCATTCTTTTAATGCCAAAGGATGAAACTCAAGACTATAAGTCATCCAATGTAACCTTTATCGGTGTCTGCCCGTCATTCATGCGAGCATTAGCGGTTTGGCTAAGTGCCATATCGTCCATCGCTTCCATCATGCGCTCGTACATGTCTGTGGAAACTAAGTAAGCCACGGGCTTATTGTGGTTTAAAATGGCAATCGACTCACCATCTGACTGTTTAATCAAGGCGGAAGGATTGTTTTTTAGCTCTGAGATACTGGCTGTCTGTGTCGCAAATATCGGTTGCATGATTCATTCTCCCGCTAAAATTATGGCTCTAAATATAGGGCTAATTTTAGCACGAAAATTAGGTCTTATTTGTTAATCTATTAAACTTAACTATTTAGGTAGCCAATCCCGCCTTCCGCTTGTATCTGCCTAGCCGCTGGCGTGCAGTCTAGGGTGTCTGGTAGCGTTCCAACGTTCGAGCGACCGCTTCCAGCCACAGACTGCATCGCCATCGTCGTCAGCAGGATACCGCTATAGTCGCGGCTAAAAATCCTTGTTGTAGCAAGGTTCGTTTTTTTTAATAACTTTATCTTTTGAGCTTGGTCTGTAGGCTGGGTTAAAAACCCAGCCTACAAGGACTAAATATTTTTATCTTCCAAGATTTTACTTAGTGCTTCTGCTTTATTAGAGATTTCGAAATTAGATTTGCGAATAACAGAAGCTTGTTTTAACAGTTCCTTTAAGATCTGTTCTAAATCTGTTCTATTCAATTCGTCACTATTTTCTGAAGTCAGTCTTTCAATTATGCTATTTATTAAGGTTTCACTGCTTTTTAACAGCTCATATGGAGTATTCAAACCTTCACTGTATGTATGGTTTTCGCCTTCAATTACTGGACTTTCTAGATTCATTCCATATTTCTGAAGACCTTTTTCAAACTTTTCGAGAATCTCTTTTCGATAGCGAGTTTTAAAAATATTAATTTCTTCTTCATATTTAAAAGCCGTTTCTAAAACTCTAAGTTGCAAATTATATTTAGCTAATTCGTTACTATCTTGCCTTTGATTGTTAGCAATTAAAATCTGCTTCTTTGCGTATAGTGCTGCTTTGATACCAACTGAAATAGCTAAAACACTCAAGATAAACTGTAGCTGATTTGAGTTTTCACCCATACCTACCCATAGATCCATCAGCACATGCATAGTAAAATTCCATTAAATAGGACTGAAATATAGAAACATAGTATTAGCAACAAATTGCGTTTTGTTTAACCGATTCTACGCCTAGCTTATCTATGTCATTGGTGCGCTAAGCATACCCTATCAAAACCAAGTACTTTATTTTTTATAAAGATCATTCAAAGAATGTTTAAACTTATTATTACGAGTAATTTGATGAAACTCTATAGGAGTGGTTGGTTCAAAACTCATTGCATATTGATAGCAAACGTCTACCCATTGATGATTCTTATAGAAGGCTATAACAATCGCCTTTACTGTTTGATATCCAATCGCAAACTCATCCCGTAATTCATGTTCAAATTTACTCCAAACTATTTTTGATTTTGAATCAATAAGCTGGTCGTACTTTTGGAATATATCATGAGCTCTGTCAATTTGTTTTTCATTCCAGTTCATATTCAGTATTAAACTTTCTACTGGGTGTTCATCAGAGTCAATACAGTTTGCAAGGAGTTGCAAATGATACTGTAATAAGTTGACTTGATTTTCTAATTCATTCAAGTCCATTATTTTTCTCCAATGCTGTAAAGGGTTGTATTTGAAATAGATATAGAGTCTTGAATAAATGATCTGATTTCTAACAATTCATTGCTATTTACTCTACCTTGCGTGTAAGAAATTTCGTAAGAATGAAGTGTTGTTTGAGCTTTTACAAGATTTTCACGAATTTTATTATCTGCCCCAATTGTGCTTAAAACACCTATTGAATTGTCTAGTTGACTCTTAATATCTTTGATAGTGTTAGATACCTTATTGCCCCTAGGCATTTTTTTTGGATCAATTGGTAATTGATTGCATGTGTCTAAAATACCTTCCATGTCTCGAGTACATTTAGCTAAGCTAATTTTTCTGACATCAGCTCTTATCTGTTCCCTATAATTTTTAGCACTTGATGCTTGTTTTATTGCAACAAACATAGAAATCAAAGTGACTATAGTACCTACTAGTGTAATTATACTATCCGTAGTCACTTTTACTCCTTATCCTGTACTAAATTTTAGTAGCTTACGCTAATGTTTTATCGACGTTCTATATATTAACACTAACCTAAATCTTACATGCACCACCAGCACAATCATCTTCCATATCCGCTTGCGCATCGTTCGCACCATCACGAGTGTTATGGTAGTACAACGTCTTCACTCCAAGCTTATAGGCGTTGAGTAAATCTTTAAGCAATATTTTCATCGGTACACGGCCGCCTTCATAACGCACCGGATCGTAGTTGGTATTGGCAGAGATACTTTGATCGACGAACTTTTGCATGATAGCGATAAGCTTGAGGTAGCCATCGTTATTTGGCATTTGCCATAGTAGCTCGTACTGATCTTTTAGCTTATCAATCTCAGGCACGACTTGCTTTAGAATGCCATCTTTTGACGCTTTGATAGAGACCAGACCACGTGGTGGCTCGATACCGTTAGTGGCGTTAGCGATCTGGCTTGAGGTCTCAGACGGCATCAGCGCGGTTAGGGTAGAGTTGCGTAAACCGTGCTCGGTAATCTCTTGACGCAAGCTTTCCCAATCCAAGTGCAGTGGCTCTTGGCAGATGTTATCCAAGTCAGACTTATAAGTATCGATCGGCAAAATACCTTGCGAGTAAGTGGTCTCATTAAAGGCAGGGCACGCGCCTTGCTCTTTGGCAAGTTTGTTTGACGCTTTTAAGAGATAGTACTGTAGTGCTTCAAAGGTTTGATGTGTCAGACCCAATGCTGAGTCATCTGAGTAGCGCACGCCATTCTTTGCAAGATAATAAGCATAGTTGATGACGCCAACGCCAAGAGTACGGCGGCGCATACTGCCATTTTCAGCGGCCTTAACTGGATAGTCTTGATAGTCGAGTAGGGCATCAAGGGCGCGGACGATCAGCTCTGCGGGCTCTTCGATATCGCTGACGCTCTCGACTTTACCTAAATTGACCGCTGATAGCGTACATAGGGCGATTTCACCTTCTTCGTCATTGATATTATCAAGCGGCTTAGTCGGTAGCGCAATCTCCATACACAGGTTGGACTGGCGAATCGGTGCAACGCTGGCATCGAACGGGCTATGAGTATTGCAATGATCGACGTTTTGGATGTAGATACGGCCGGTGCTGGCACGCTCTTGCATCATCAGGCTGAACAGATCTGCCGCTGGAATCTGGCGCTGACGTACAGAAGGGTCGCCTTCGTACTTGGTGTAGAGCGCTTCAAACTTTTCTTGATCTTCAAAGAAAGCATCATACAAGCCTGGGACATCCGAGGGCGAGAATAGGGTGATGTCTTGCCCTTTGATCAGGCGAGTGTATAGCGTTTTGTTGATTTGTACGCCGTAATCCATGTGACGCACACGGTTGTCTTCGACGCCGCGATTGTTTTTGAGTACAAGGAGTGATTCAACTTCTAAATGCCATAATGGATAGAAGAGAGTCGCGGCCCCACCGCGCACGCCACCTTGTGAGCAGCATTTCACCGCCGTTTGGAACAGTTTGTAGAATGGGATACAGCCAGTATGCTGCGCTTCACCGCCGCGGATAGGGCTACCCAAAGCGCGGATACGACCTGCGTTGATGCCGATACCAGCGCGCTGTGACACGTAGCGTACGATGGCGCTGGTGGTCGCGTTGATTGAGTCGAGGCTGTCACCGCATTCGATAAGTACGCACGAGCTAAACTGACGCGATGGCGTACGTACACCCGACATGATAGGCGTCGGTAGTGAGATTTTAAATTGTGAGGTCGCGTCATAAAAGCGTTTGACGTAACTTAAGCGCTCAGCTTTGTCGTAATTGGCAAATAGACACATACCCACGAGCATATAAAGGAACTGCGGGCTTTCATAAACGCGCTTGGTGACGCGATCTTGTACGAGGTATTTACCTGCCATTTGCTCAACAGCGGCATAAGCAAGGTTCATATCGCGCCAGTGATCGAGATAGGCGTCTAGCTCATCAAACTCGCTACGGCTGTAGTCGGCTAGGATATGCTCGTCGTATTTGCCTGCTTCAGTTAGAGTTGTAACATGATCGAATAGGTGCGGCGGCTCAAACTGGTTATAGGCAATCTTACGCAGATGGAAGATAGCAAGGCGCGCGGCGAGATACTGATAGTCAGGCGTGTCCTCTGAGATGAGATCGGCAGCTGACTTGATGATAGTCTCGTGGATATCACGGGTTTTGATGCCTTCATAGAACTGAATGTGCGATTTAAGCTCCACTTGTGACACTGACACATTATCTAAATCGTGCGCGGCCCATTCGATTACCTTATGGATTTTATCCAAATCTATAGGCTCTAGGCGTCCGTCGCGTTTGGTTACTTGAATATTGTCAATATGTGTCATACCGCCCTCGTAAATTATCAATAGTTAGTCGTATTACTCAGTCAAAACTGTCCTATAGTGTTATCGACTTCTTTTATTAAGCAAGCTATAACCAGAAAGCTTTTGTGCTTTTTTTAGGCAAAAGAATACCGAAGGCTCTAGTCAGGTAAAAAACCACTGAGCACTACATATAGCGTATTTGTTAGTAAGTAGACACAATATAGCGGGAATAATTTGAAAATGCTATATTGATTTTAGATTGAATTTATGTTGTTGAGGCGCTAAATTTCAGCAAAGAGCGATGGCATAAGGCCTAGAAGATATGTAAAGAATCATAAATTTTTTTATAAAAAACAGCTTGCTTTTCACTTTTGCCAATTTGATATCTTTGCTACTGATAATAGCAGTGGGAAGCGTAAAATAGCGGCACAAATTGTACCCGATAAGCACGGTCAATGCCATAAAAAATCGTCACCTAAACAGTGACGATTTTGGTTGTACTTTTCGATGTATTAAGAGGTAAGACTCGCCAAATAACAGCTTAGATAGAGCGCTGACTCGTTTTAGCCGCTTCTAGCAAGAGGTTTGCTGCTTATACCACCATACGTACTGTTTGCGCGTTATCAAGCGCGGCATAAAGCTCATTCACTTGCTCAGCGCTAGTCAGATACAGATTCACCCGCGCTGAATGAAAGCGGTTGGTCTTTGAAGGCTTAACTTCAATAGAGGCTAAGTCGAACTCAGGGAACTGACTGCCCAAAATGAGTTTTAGCTCATTGAGCAATGTTTCGTGTTCGCCTTCATGACCGATCACACTCATCGGATAGTTCATGGGAAATTCCCACAGCTCTGGGTTTTGAATATCCGTTTTTTTACCTTTTAAGATGCCGTTATTAGCGATTAATTCGGTGACTTTGACGTCTCTTTTGCTGGCTTGTTGATCGTTAGAGTTGTTTTTTGGATCGTTACTCATAATGAAACCTTTGTTGTTTTTTCAATATTAATGCTAGAGCCGCACACAAAAAAGCTGAGACTCGCTCAGCTTTTTTACTTATTGCCTGCTACTGTCTTGCCTCCTTTATGAGGCTAAAATAGCGTTTTTTCAAGCTGCTATATCAATCATTCTCAAGGAATGAACGCAAGTGTTCAGAGCGCGAAGGGTGGCGCAATTTACGCAGCGCTTTGGCTTCGATCTGACGGATACGCTCACGAGTGACGTCGAACTGCTTACCGACTTCCTCTAGCGTATGATCGGTTGGCATATCGATACCGAAGCGCATTTTGAGCACACGCGCCTCACGTTCGGTCAAATTGCCTAATACATCACGCGTCGCTTCACGCAAACCTGCAGATGTTGCATCATCGACAGGGCTTGAGATCGTCCCATCTTCGATAAAATCGCCTAAGTGCGAGTCTTCATCATCACCGATAGGCGTTTCCATAGAGATCGGCTCTTTGGCGATTTTTAGCACTTTACGGACTTTGACTTCGTCCATCTCGAGACGTTCGCCTAACTCTTCAGGCGTAGGCTCACGCCCCATCTCTTGCAAGAGCTGACGCGAAACGCGGTTTATTTTGTTAATCGTCTCAATCATATGCACCGGGATACGGATGGTGCGCGCTTGGTCAGCGATTGAGCGGGTAATCGCCTGACGGATCCACCAAGTGGCGTAAGTTGAGAACTTATAACCGCGGCGATACTCAAACTTATCGACCGCTTTCATCAGACCAATGTTACCTTCTTGAATGAGATCCAAGAACTGTAGACCACGGTTGGTGTATTTTTTGGCGATTGAGATAACCAGACGTAAGTTAGCCTCGACCATCTCTTTTTTGGCACGGCGGGCTTTGGCTTCACCAACTGCCATACGGCGCGCGACATCTTTCATATCAACGATTTCCATGTCGAGCTGCTGCTCGTAGTCGCGGATTTTACGCTGCAGTAGAATCACATCATCAGTGACTTTTTCTAAAGTTTCGGCAAAGGCTGGCTTGCCTTTTAGGCGCTCTGTGAGCCAATCGACGTTAGTCTCGTTACTTGGGAAGGTCTTACGAAACTCGCTACGCGGCATACGGCCACGGCGAATGACCAGGCGCATAATTTGGCGCTCTTGCTTACGCACATCATCATAGACATCGTGCATGATGGCCATGACTTGATCGGACATGCGATTGTTCAGTTTGAGCATCATAAAGCGCTCAGCGAGTAGAGCATAAGCGGCTTTTGCTTGCTCGCTACCACGGCCATATTCAACTAAGGCTTCTTTAGCAGTAACAAATAAGTCTTCGATCTCCTCGATACGCAGGCGTACGGCTTCTGGGTCGATACCGCCGCTTTCTTCTTCAGCTTCTTCTTCCTCGACGTCATCTTCGTCTTCGTCTTCATCGTCTTCGTCATCGAGCTTACTCTTATCTTTAGCTTTGAGGACAGGTGCTTTTTCTTTCTCCTCACGGGCCTTTTCTTTTTCTTCTTTAACGCGATCTTTTTCTTCTTTAGCTGCCAGACGATCTTCTTCAGTTTCAGGATCTAAAAAGCCGGTAATCACATCAGAGAGTTTTTTCTCACCCTCTTGAACCTTTTGGTATTCATCAAGCACAAACTGTACCGTACCAGGCCAGTAGGCCATCGCATGCTGCACATCGCGGATACCTTCTTCGATACGTTTAGCGATAGCGATCTCGCCTTCACGAGTCAGTAGATCAACAGTACCCATCTCACGCATATACATACGTACAGGGTCAGTGGTGCGTCCAGGTTCTGTCTCAACAGAAGCGAGTACGGCTGCTGCTTCATCCGCTGCCATATCATCATCGCTTGAATCATCGCTCATCAAGATATCATCAGCATCAGGAGCAGATTCAAAGATTTTGATCCCAACGTCCGTCAGCATCTGCACGATATCTTCGATCTGATCGCTTTCGGTAATAGAGTCTGGAAGTTGATCATTCACCTCAGCATAGGTGAGATACCCTTGCTCCTTACCCATCTGGATTAGGGTAGCTAGCTGGGAGGTGGAATTAGATAAGGACTTATCGTTCATAATTACTCGCTTGCATCGGGCATTGTCATAACAGATATAAAGGCTAAATGCTTGGATTGACCTATAAGCTTAGCGATTAGTCATCCTCTACTATGACAATGAGTTGATATGAATAAGGGCTCAAAAGCATCAATGCTATAAATAAACTACAATTCAAAATAGCAAAAAAATAAAAAATTGGTTCAAATTGCTCAAATCAAGCTGATAACGGCGTAGTTTAACACAGACCTATGAAAACAGAATACGGCTAATCAGCGCAGATACTAGAATCTCTTGTTTTTTTAACCGCTGATTTGAAAGCTTATTGAGCATTATCATAGATGATGGGGTCAGCTGCTAGGGTTTTAAAGGGTTTGGCTAGGATAAAAAATAAATTAAGCCCGTCCTAGATCATTTGTAGCGCCAGACTCGTCGCACCATCTACTTAGCTGCCCATCATTTGCGCGGATTGTTCGGCTTGCTGGGCCCGCATCCAATCATTGAGGTGCTGGGTTTGTTTTCTAACGATGGCGAGTTTGACATGATTGGGGTTTTTTATCAGCTCTTGGGTCTTTTTTTGCATATGCAGCTGTAGTAGCTGCATAACTAGTGTCTCAATCAGCGCATCCAAGCTTAAGATATTTCTGGCGTGTAAGGTCTTATAAAAAGGACCCCAGCTACGACTCAGCGACTCTTGGGTACTCGCGGTAAGATTAGATAATATAAAATGCGCTGCCGCATTGGGGTCTTTTGGCAAGTAATTGATACAGCGCTTGATGGTACTGACTACATCTATCAAAGGAGCATCTTGCAAATCCTCCCAAACCAAAGCGCGCATGGCGTCAGCCGAGGCTTTTTGCTTGATATGGGCAGGCAGGGATAAGCTTGTGAGCCCTGCTTGCTGCCAAATCATCTCAATCGGATCTTCGCTTAACGCTAAGGGCTGAAACAAAAAGCACAGCTGCAGCTGCTGACTGATGGTCATATCACCATCAAAGTCTAACAAGGCATCTTTAGCTTCACTGTTTTGACTGCGTTTGCCGCCCAGCTTTTGATAGATATCATTGTTGAGCAGATAACGAAAGCTACTGCCTTTTGGCAAAGAAGCTGTCAGTGTTCGCACTTGCGACATCAGCTTCGCTTTGCCTTCTGCTAAGCTCATATCATAACGCTCACTTAAGTAAGCGAAGATATATTGCGACAGCGGCATGGCGTTTTTGATCTGCTCGCGCATAGCTTCATTGCCGTGCGCTTTAATAAAAGTGTCGGGATCATGGTTGTTCGGTAAGGTCAAAAACCTAAGCTCTTTGTCATCGGCGAGTACCGGTAGCGCCACCTCAAGCGTGCGCCAAGCCGCTTTTTGTCCGGCGCTATCGCCATCAAAGCTTAAGGTGAGCGTCGGGTTCAAGGTCAAAAGTCTTGAGATTTGACTCTCATTAATCGCTGTACCCATAGAGGCCACCGCGCCATAAATGCCTGCTTGATACAGCGCGATGACATCCATATAGCCTTCAACGACGAGCCAATCATTAGCCCGCTGCTGGCGCGACTCATAATAACCATAGAGCACATGCTGCTTGTGAAAGACGGGCGAGTCTGAGGAATTAATATACTTTGGCTTGACCTCATCATCGAGCGCGCGGCCACCAAAGCCAATCGTGCGTCCTTGATTGTCACGAATCGGGAAGATGACGCGATCACGCAATAGATCATAATCACGACCTGACTCTGACTGGCGCACAAGCCCTAGCGCCTTTAGCCCTTCTATATCTTGAGGAAACTCATGCTCAAGGTGCTGCCAGCCAAAAGGCGCGTAGCCTAAACCAAAATCCTCAAGACTTTGCTCAGTGATACCGCGGGCGGCAAAGTAATGCTTGGCATGCGGATGCGTGTGCAGATTACGCTGATAAAATTGCTGAATCTGCGTCAACAGCTCGTATAAGTTGCCGTCTTGCTCACTGGCACTATCAGCATCGATTGGCATTGAGTAGTCATCAGCCATAAGCCAATCTGGCGGCTGTTGGTCATCGATAGGGTTGTAATCAGGATAATCCATAGCCGCGGACAAGTCGCTAGTATAGTTATCAAAATAATCACTACTTGCGTGGCTGGCATAGAATGCATCATCATTATGATAGTCAGGCGCGGTATCAGAAGTTTGCTGCACCGGCGAAGATGTGTTGTCCACTACCTTTGGAGGCATAGGCTGAGCAGTAGACCTCGGCTTGCTGCGCTGGTAGCTGACGTTTTTTTGCTCGTCTTTCGGGACTTCGATGCCGGTCTGCTTAGACAGCTCGTCAACCGCTTCCATAAAAGTGAGGTTTTCATAATCGCGCAAAAAACTAATCGCATTGCCGCCGACGCTACAACCAAAGCAGTGGTAGATGTTTTTTTGTGGATTGACATAAAAAGAAGGCGACTTTTCACCATGAAAAGGGCAGCAGCCTTTAAACTCGCTACCTGCTCGTTTGAGCGTAGTATGCCGACCAATCATGCTGATTAAGTCAGCTTGGCTATTTAATTGCTCGAGAATATGGTTAGGAATACTCATAAGGATAAATATTTTAGCACAGAGACTGAGCAAGGTTATGCTCAGCTTTTAATTTTGGTGAAATATTTAGAGGTGGCTTTACTGATACCTCATCATGAAGCGCGCTAGTATTTAATATTAGTTTAAAATAAATAAGGCCAACGATAGCGTTGACCTTATTTATTTGCATTTTTATCTACTGACATCGTACTTTGATACAGTATTAGTCAGCTGATTATATCAGTAAGCCGACTATTCAGTGTCTTCTTCAATGACATCCGTATCGGCAGGCGTGAGCTGAATACGCTCGCTAGTATTGTCATCAGGTAGGGTTGCGCGGCGCACAGGATTGGTGGTTTGCGGATTAACAATAGCGGATCTGGCAGTAGAGCCGGTGCTTGCTTGGTCAGTGATGCGCTCGCTTTCATTTTCAGGCAGACCTAGACCGATATTGACACCGCGATTGTCGCCGGTGACTAGGTTGCTTGAAGAAGCATTAGCATTGCTGGCAGCAGCATTGTCGCTTGGCAGGCGTAGCTGAGTGGCGCTACGAATGATCTGCTCTTTGGTTGCGCCAGTATATTGATCCGTCGCTATCGAGGACTCGCTAATACCTGCGCGACCAAGCTTACCAAAGGTTAGCTTGTTTAACCAAGAGCTATCACGTTTGGTATTGAGCTTAACGCGGCCATCATTGGTCAGCCAGTTTGGATAGTTAATCTGTAGGAGCGTTTGGTACTCTTGGGCCAGATCAGTGATACCAAGCTTTTGATGCGCGTAAGCTAAGATAGCTAGCGCTTCAGGAACAGACTCACTCAATGGATAATATTGTACGACCCATTTGGCACGGTTGACGGCCGCGACATAAGCTTCGCGCTCGATATACCAGTTAGCCGCTGTCAGCTCACTTTGTGCAAACTGATTGTAGATAAAGGTCATACGCTGAGCAGCATCAGGAGAGTAGGGGCTATTGGGGTACTTATTGACCAGCTCTTGGAAGTTGGCAAAGGCAAGACGTAAATAGGCTGTATCACGCTCTGCTTGATTGACTTTAAAGATTTTTAGGCCATCAGATGAGCCTTCCATATTGGCCACGCCGCGTACATAATAGGCGTAACTGACTTGCGGATTAGAAGGATAAAGACGAATGAACTGCTCGGCACTGGCAGCAGCGAGCTCATAGCTGCCACTAGCGTACTGGGCATACATCACATCGAGCAGTGCTTGCTCTGCATAAGGACCGGTAGGATAAAAAGTGCGCAAGTTATTTAAGTCTTCGATGGCTTGGTTGTAACGACCTTTGTCGATTTCTGCAATCGCATCATTATAATAAGCTTGTTCAGACTTTTCGGCCGTCTCGACGGCGTCTACGTCATCGCCTGTTAGGTTTTTAAAAGTCTGGCAGCCAGCCAAGCTCACACTTAAGGTAAGCAAGGTCATTGAAGATAGTTTGATAAACGTGTTGCCTACAGGGCGCATACTTCTCTCCGCACAAAAGGCATAATAGCAGCGACGCTACTATGCAACATAACAGGTTAATAATAAAAGTCAGTAGTAGCACCAATCGATAAGCTACTAGCAAAAGTTCTGCCTACTTTATAGAATAATGCAAGCTTCGTCTATTTTTTCACGGTTTATTTTCGCAAGCTGAGCGATTTTGCTGACTATAAAGTTGGCTCTAAACCATACTCGGCTCCAAATAAACTACAGCAAAGCGATTATCAATTATATCACTAAGTTTAATTTAAAACAGATAACTGAGTGATGCTGTAGGGTCTGAGCATTTGCCATGCTACAATATAGCCCTAGGGCGTGTTGAACATTCGACCATGGCACTGACAGAGACTATTTTTTAGCTGATTTGCAGATAAAAATGGTAAGTTTAGTCGTTCTAAGCGTCTATTTTTATCAATAAAGCGGCAAAAAATAGTCCTG
>NZ_JBEOPC010000025.1:0-51702 GCF_040309765.1 Psychrobacter sp. TB20-MNA-CIBAN-0197 | reverse complement strand
GTTTGGCATGGTTCTTAGACAACGATGAATGTTCTTCTTATTTTAATTCCCTCTGCTACTTTTGCAAGAGGTCTATTGTATCAGAAGATATTATAAAAATTTTGCAAAAGTGTTTGGATAGATTCTTACAAATTGAAGAGCTAAACAAAGATAGCTACAGAGTTGGCAGATTCGAACAACTTAAAAATAATACACTAGAAATATTAATGTTTACTCGATTTAGCCAATTTAATGGTGCTAAACGGTTTGCAAATGAAAACTGGTCTGAGATTAATTTGATATTACCAATTATCGATAAGCTTGTGCGTGAAGCAGGTTGGGTAGGCGTTGTTATGCAAAATTTCGTACAACTATGTGAGAGCGCTAAAAAAGACTATCCTACTGAACTTTTCGCAGATCAAGTCTTAACCGTCATATCTACACCTAAGCTTTTAGGCTGGCAAGGTAGCACGCTATATTCAAGGCTTGCTGAACTAGTTCAATTTTTTGCGGCAAGAGATAATCCACTAAACTTGCAAACTGGGCAAAAGCTCTTAAGAATTATTGACTGGCTTATTGATCAAGGCGATAGACGTAGTGCATCACTACAACAAAGCGAATTGTTTAGAAGCATCAAGGTTAATTGAACAAGCTAGCTATAAACAGCTCTAAACTCTATACTTTATCTTCTATTAATACCATCAAAAAATACCCTAAAAACTTAAGAACGCCCGATGACGCATAATAGTGATTAGTGGTAGCCAAGTTTTTGTCAGAGTGTTTACGTTTTTTCTGTACTACCCTTACCTCATAGCCATGAAAACTCTCACGTGCACCGACACGTATTGAGCTGTTCAGACCTAAGTCTTTTTTAACATCACTTACAACTTGCTCACTATATGTCCTAACTTGCCAATGATTGGCATCAATAAGCTGACAACCTACTAGCATAAAACTCTGTAGCATCTCAATCTGGGTCTCCTTAATACCAAAATGGATCGATGAGTTATTTAAGTTATGCTTATGCGCAAATATCTCAATAAATACTCTCAACTTCTCAGGATCCTTTATAGACATCTGATATGCCCTATCTAATGCTCTAATGATTACTTCCTGATTCTTACTACCTTTAGGCCTACCTAGTAATAGCCTGTCATCGTCGAACAGCTGACTAGCGCGCAGGTATAAACATTTAGATTTATTTAGACTTATACCATGTCTAATAGCAACTTCAGGTAACAGCTCATCTCGAGAATTTTCTTTTAACTCCTGCAGCTCCTCTAGAAAACCTATGACGTCCGCATATTTAGGGTGAATAAAAATTGAATTTGTATTCGACTCTTTCAATTCATTCAAACTACTATTTAACAGTGGCTGGCTAGCATTGCTATCAGGTTCATCTGCATTCTTAAATAATGGTGTTTTATTAACAGCCGTTTTTTTAAGGAAATATGGTCTTATCTTATTTAATTGCACAGTCTTTGTCGTTGCATCATAAGCAGTTTTGTCTTGTCTATAGATAGCAGAGTAATCTAGATCTGTTATTAACTCTAAAACTGTTATAGGTAGCTCCAAGCAAGCATTACTCAGCCGCTCCCCTGCCAGCAGATGAGCAGTATGAATATAATGCTCGAAGGTTGTGTCGCACGTTAAATGTCCTGCAAAGCTGGCCAGTCCAAACCAGGATCCTTGTTCCTTGTGATAGCCAAGGACCCCTTTTATTACTTTTTCGCACTGCTCATTATCATAATCAGTCATCACCTGTGCCAATGGCGACTTACTTAGTACTAACGCCAGCTGACTAATCGCAGTATGCCTAAAGCTGTGAAATGTGAAATCGTGCTCTCCTAGCAATCTGTCCCAAATTAACTTCATGAGATTACTGAAAATCACACTGGGTAACGGCTGATCACCTGAACCTTGAGAAAACAAGTAACGACGCTTCAACCTTTTCTGCTGACGATATAACTGAGTAAATTGTTTTAACTCGTCTTTCTTAAGTAGGCAGTTAATGGGTATAAGGCGGCTTGCGCTGCTACTTTTCAATCTCCGATAGCGATTTGGTCTTAACCATATTTGCGGCTGCTCTATTCGTTGTCCATGTTCATCAATATAGATGTCAGCTATATCACGAACTTTAACACCGATAAGTTCTTTAATTCGCAACCCTGTTCGATACGCAAGACTTAACACTAATAAGCAAAGGTCTTTCTGCTCATCGTCTAAGCCCGAATTGACCAAATACTCTTTCATCGCATGATATATCCGAGGCGATATCATGTTCGCATTTACCACTTGGCGTTTATTACCCCATGGGAAATACACAAACGGCGTATTATAGGATGCTCGCTGATAATTATGGAAAGCTCGTAGTCTGCCGTAAGTAAATTTTTGAGTATCTTTGAGCTTATCCAGATATGAAACTTTGTTTTTGTTTATATGCTCATTCTTTAAGCCATTGAAACTACATTGACTTATCACATCGTCTGCACAGCCAACTAAATCATCGTCTGTATCTAGATTGTCTTCACCAAAGCCTGAGTTTTTGTTCAAAATAGACCGCTTTCTTCCATCCTTAATCTTACTTTGAATGATCTCCTCATATACAGCTTCAAAGTCCTCGTCAGACCATTCATCAAGATTCTCATCCATTGTTAGCATCAGCCAATCGCGACCAATACATCCCAGATATTTACTGATGGTATCTAACCTGTTACTGCTATCATTCAATAAGCTCTTTACCCATCCTAAAAGACGCATGGCGTTGGGTTGGGTTAACTCCTGCTGTAACAGCTCTACTTGTATAATAGCGGATGCTTTACTGCCTTTAAGGGCATCTTGAACCTCTTTAATCAGATTCTTGCTAAAGCTTGGATACTCCCTACTATTGGTACTTTTTTTGTCTGATCCTGAATAGCTTACTATAAATAACTCGGACCAAGTAAGCGGCTGTGGGTTTGATTTAAACACCTCTTGATTATAACTAATAAGCTTATTTGTGGTTAAGCTCGTCGTTTTAATCTTTCCTTGTCTAACCATAGCCAGTGCAGTGTCTATATCGCCCCCCTTCATCTGCCGCCAATGATAGTCAGCGTATTTTATTAACTGTGATAAATATGGTTTACTTTTATCTTTATTTTGTAGTTTTAGCTTCTTACAAATCTCATTAATAATGATTTCAAACGACTTCACATCTTCTTTTTTTAACTTTTTATCTTTTAGCGCGTATAAAAAGCAAAGTGTCATATCATCAGGTATGTACTCTACATAGCGCTGTAAGCTTGTAGCAGATACATCCTCTGAGGTATGACTTTGCGTATAAGAACAACCGTAATTGTCATCATCAATACTGAGCAAGATTAGCGCCAAACTCTCGCTGCTGACACCTGAATCTGGTAATTCATCAGTTGCTGGTAGCTGCAATTGATATATGTCACGTTCGCCTAGGAGCCATTGATACAGTGCTTTTAACACATCTATGTCATTCAATCCCCCATACATCACGCTACAGTAGAGCACTGACTCAATCAAATCATTGTTTGAGAACCTTCTTTTCCGTTGCCATATCTCAATTATTTGCTGGCTAGCAAGGCTTACTTGAGCACCACTTACCATCCAATCATAGGATATTGTTAAATGATCACGCTCTGCTATGACTGGCACAACTGGTTCATCCATACTCAGTTCATGAGATTTGTTATAACTCCGTATGTATTCTAAAAATCCTTGTCTGGCTAAGTGATAGCTATGCGCAGTATCAAAATGCACCTCAAGTATGCTACCAATGGTTTGATAGTATTCAGTTAGGTCTGTTCCTGTGAGTATGTGATTGTCATCAACATACGAAGCTATCAAAAATTTTGCCTCATTTTTGATACTCTCATGACTCTTGCTTTTATTTTCTTCTCTTAACTGATGAGCAACGGCATTATCCATATATATTCACCTCAACTTGTCGTAGGTTAAGCTCAACTGCAACTTTCTCTAAGTCAGCGGATAACGCTTTTAGCTCATTAATGGATAATGACGACATGGGATGCATAGCCTCCTGATCTGGATGTTCATGACCATATAGGGCGCAGATCAAATGCTCAGGGGACCTATTCGTTAGTAGTGAACGTAATTGGTGTCTTAGCCAATTATCTTGATGACTAAAAAAATGCTTTATCTGATAGCGAACCTTACTAGGCGTGATACCGTTAAAGCCTTTGGGATTTTGGCTAAATAGCTGAATGAGTGGCTGACTAGAGTTCAAAATTTTATTTATAGGAAATTGGTCATTGGGATATATAGAATTATGCATGACCGCAAATTGCTTGATATATTTAATATAATTTTGAATCGCTGTGATTAAGAAATCACTAAGAGGAATAAGCCTTCCCTGCCCTTGTCCCTGACGCTCTTCTTTATCCGACACCCATAACAGCCTTTGCCTAAAATCAAATTGATTTAAAAGCCCAGGCGCATGCTTTACGGGTCTAATCCCAGTCTGAATAAAGATGATGTGCCATAACCAGACACCATAAGCATTAAACTGCTCAATATAACGGTCCTGCCTTATGCTTACGTTCCGCTTTAATCGACCGTTATAACTCTCAGTTGCTTCAGCAAGCTCATCAAAAAATCTTTGGCAGATATCAATATTTAAAGTCATGTCACTACCAATATATTTTTTATAACGATTGCTTTTCGTGCTAGACATACTAAGCTGTCGTAGCTCACCTTGGCTGTCCGCAGTACAGTATTCGGTCAATAGTTGTATGGCGCTGTAGTAAGTCTTCTCTAAGCTTATTGTCTCAATACTGGTGTAGTACAAGGGCGAGCTGTGTTTCACATCAACTCCAGTAATCATGTCGGCATGTAATGGCTCTTGCAGCTCATTCTTTATAACTGTATATAAACAAGCGTCAATATGCTGATTTGATAACACCGGTAGCTCTAGTTGCACTTTCAAGCTTGCCAGCACTTCAGACACTTCATCGCCATCCACCGAAAACTTATTTTCAATAACTGCTTGTAGCCTCGCTGGCAGAGGTAATTTAAATTCATTATCATGGCTTTGACGATGTGGCAATAAGTGGCTTCTACGATTTGAAGTTACGTTAATAGTATTACTCATAGCATAACTATCAGCAGCCGAACCGCTTTCATGACTCAACCACTTGCGCTGACTTTTATCCAATGCCAGCTCATAAATCACGTCTTGGACCTTCCGACCACTTAGCATTGATAGTAATATAACGGCATAAACCCGACGCTGTTTATAGCTGACAACGCCAAAAAGCTGCCACACCCGAGCAAATAACATCTGATAGCTCAGTAGACTTAGTTGACGTAAATTAGTAGGAAAATGAAACTGGTTACGGCGGGCATGTCGATATTTATTTTTTAGCTTCCATTGCTGTAATTCTGAGGATTTAGCGGTTGTACTGGAAGGCTTAAAATCATTATCTAAGAGCGCAGGCGGGTCATCATCAGCAATATTCTCAGCGTCCGATACGTTATCATTTTTATGGGGTCTACCAAATATTGTGACTCGTATTGGCTCATCAGCACTATTAAGGTATCGCTTATTAGTGTGTTCTTTACTAAGCTCATTGTTTTGTGAGCTGGTATAGGTTTTACTTACAAACGCTTTGTTCTCTGCAACTACTTCATAGGCAAGTCTTATTTGACCAATTTTACCAGCCAACTTTTGATTAACCACTTTGCCTGACTCTTCATCACTTCTTATCTTAGCTTCATATACGCGTAATGCTGCTAGTGCCTTCGTCAGTGAAACATGTTGAGCATGGATATCAATCAGTTTTTTAACAATCTCAGCTTGTGGGTTATTAGGCTTCAACCCCATCCTTAGACGCACACTTAGCTGACCGACTTTTACAGAGTGTTCATCCTTACGTATAGCAATCATAATGATTATTTGCAGATATGCACTCATAAACTGCCATGCTTCATCATCCCTACGTGCTTGACCATACCTCTGGTAAAACAAGACCAGCATATAAGTGACTGCCCAATTCTCAATTTTTTTCTCTTTGACGACTTTCCTGGCGATAGCTTCACATTCAGACGATGTAAATACTGGCATATCTAGGCTGGCTTGCTCACCAATATGTAGGCAGAAGCCTGGATTAGTATAAAGAGTATTAATAATCAGACTTTGTATTTTTATAAAGTACGGTGAATCAAGTGGCACTAGACGATCTAAAACCGTTTGTAATTCGCTGTTATCAAACTGCTTTATATTCATTAGGGTGCACCACTCAACCAGCTCATACTTTGAGGAATACCTAGAACTCGATCTTCTAGTGCAAACTTACATTGGCGATATTCATAACTACTCTGGCTAATACCTGCAAAATGGCAATACTCCTTTACAGTCAGTTGCCTAACCCCCATGAGCTGGCATATCACACTTTGAGGTGCAGTGCATTTAAGTGCTTTAAACAAATCAGGATGGTGAATACCTTTCAAGAACATCAAGTTTATAACCTCCATCCATGCGAGCTGCTGAACATCTTTAATACTTTCAGGGATTATTAAGCATGGGTGATCGCTATCATTCTCGAACCTTAAAACCTGATCGACTCTTTGGAAATCATTAAAGAAATAAAAAGCATCGTCCCCTCCATCAACCAAGCGCAGGGGTGGACGGTAGAAATTATCCAAAAACTTCATATTGATATAAGTCGTTTTAGGTCTCAATCTCTGCCAAACACATAAAGCGGCTTTAGCATACGGATGTACATACAAATCATCCTTACTAGGATTAGTAAGTTTTTGCCCAACCTTAATTTTATTATTTTTCATCATATATAAAATAATAGTGAATATAATTCATGTTATCCAATAAACATATAGGTGTCAAACGCTTTAGTGTTGTGGGGCTTAATATCGCAAAAAAATCAATTCTATTAGATAGTTAAAATGATTCTAAACACAAAAAAACCTCTTAAAGCCATAATCAATATAGCTGTAAGAGGTTCTTACATTTTATATTTTTGTCAGGTACAAAGTACAAACTCGGGGTTTGAATATCACTACAAACCTATAGGTACTATAGAATTATCCACTTCTACTCATTTGTTAATTTACTTAGGTGATGCTGTTAATATCGGGGTTTCCATATTAATGTAGGTAGCCTCGGGTTCAAATATCTGCTAAACAAATAAAGACTTCTCAGCATAGCGATGTATAAGCAAATTACTTTTGCCTAGGACTATAAGTTTTTTTATTGGCTTAAGATTAATATTTTTCATGTTTTATGATTAAATAGTGATTATAATTCATGTTATCCAGTAATCATGTAGGTGTTAAACGCTTTAGCGTTGTGGTGCTTAAAATTGGATAATAGCTACTAGTTTTAAATATTTCAGATTATTTTAAACACAAAAAAACCTCTTAAAGCCACAATTGATATGGCTTTAAGAGGTCATTATTTTTTAGAATTTTACTAGATGATGAGATCAAAGATGGGGTCTTGGGGTTTGAGTTTTTACTTTATTATTTTTATTCTTAACCTCTTAAGCTTTGAAACCGACTAATAGCCTTAACTACTAAAAACGGGGATATGCCTTAGGAATTCAAATTCGATTGGCAACCGTTCATCGGTTAGAAAAATAATCAGTATTTCAGACGCTATAATCAACTCATCAGCAAGGCTATCATTTACTTTGTCTGAAATTAAAAACCATAAAAGGATATAGTCATGAAGCTCAAAAAAACACTGATGGTTACTCCATTGTTATTACTTTCTATTAGTGCTATTGCCGGCATGGGTGATATTAATGGTAACACCAAATGCACCATCGTTGATTCTATTAGTAAGAAGAAGGTTATTGCAAAGTCTTGTACTTACGATGGTGCAGTAGGAGGGAGCATGAGTTATGCCATTAGCCAACTAAATTTTAAACTGCCTAATGGTAGTACTTATCGTACTGTCAATAATGCTACGTTTGATTTTGATAAAAATGGAAACGTCCAAAATTTAAAAGAAAGTATCTCAGTCAATGGTAAAGCAGCTGAAGTAATAAATTTACATCATAAGACATTTAAAAAAATATCTGATAAAGAAATAGAAAGTCGCTATGAAAAGAAAAGCCCTAACCTTTCTGATGTTTTGCAATGTTTCAAGTACATCAAAAAAGACACTGCTTTCTGCGTACCTTATGAATTTATTAGCAGTATATCCTAACAATTATTTAGCTATAATGCGTTCTTTACCATGTACCTGAACAATCTACATTTATTTATTGGAGAAACTATGACACCTATATCTATAAATTCTTTGGCTCTATTAGCGACTGCAACTTTACTATCTACTATTACCCTAGCTGCTCCTAACTCTTCTAAAAGTGTCAGCAGCTATAAAAGTAATGATATGGTCCATGTATTTGGTTGGATGGAAGATGCTTGTTCTGGTGAAAAACTGCCTTATAAAAAGATTGCTGCTAAAGACACAGCATTTATAGAGAGTATTAGCGGTCAAAAGGCCTCTGGAGACTTTGTAAAGCCGAAGGCGCAATGGTTAGCAGAATATCGAAATATGATAAAAGATGTAAAAATGAAGAAAGGTGAACCATACACTGAATATCGGGTTATTTTTAACAAAGGCGTTACCTATCGCGGTCAGCCTCTAGAGGAGTATAAATTCAGTTTTATACCTGAGTCATCAGGTGGTGAAAATGTTTTAAAGTTTGCACCGACTGCGACTATACCTACCATTATGCCGAACTTTCAAACTCGAACCATGGAATACTGGGGTGAGATGGAAAAAAGAGGGGCTACTTACAACCCTAAAAATAAAACCGTCACCTGTGAGTTTTGGTAAATAGATTTTTTGAGTAGTGACTTCTGCTGTCAAATCCGTAGACATTAGCTTGAGAGATTATAATTTTAAAAAATTTTGATCTGATGTTTATTTTTATTAAAGTATAGTTTTAAAACTAACATCGATAGCGAAGAATGGTTCAATGCTAGAGTGTAGTCGATACACTCTAAAAATGTCATAGCGCTACTGGGATGAATTTTGCGCAGCCTCTAGGAACGCAGCACGCAAGTAAAATTTATACCAGTAGCGCGTTTAAATCCATAACAGTTTTACATTCAGCTAACTATAGATCAAATATTAATTTAAACTATACCTTAGCAGATGGCACGTACCCCAAAACCATGGTGTTCAAAATATTAATAACATCTCCATATACCATTAATTTATTTACTCTGATAAGTCTAAAAACCCCTACATACTATTACTTGTATAGCATAGAAGGCTGAGGTATGAAATCCACTTTTCTCAGGTGATGTTGTTAATATTGGGGTTTGCTTTGATACAGATCGACTGTACCTTTCTCACCCTCAGAATGATTCATTTCCATTTCAGGATATAGTCGTCTAGTCAGCTCATAAATCTCATCCTCTGCCTTCATCCCTCGCTTATCAGGGTTTGGATAAGCCGCAGCAGTAAGTATCAATCGGGGTAGCTCTAAGTGATGAGAAAACATCCTTGCAAGCTCTTTTCTTAAAAAATCAAGCCAAAACGACACCGTCTGTGCAGGCGTGTGTGGATCTGGCGTACTATAAGTAAATAAATCTGCGTTAAGACAGTAGTCCATGCGAAAAGCAACCGCCATACGATCATGCAACCACTGCAAAGTTCTATGATCAAAACTATTCAGCTCATCTCGCAAGTCACTAAGTTCTGTACGGACATCAACCACCCTTTCGGCATGGCGATGCTTATCGATAGCAAAGTCAATGATGATTCGTAATGCTTCTCCGTAGCAATCATGCTGGATCATTCCTATACGAATAGAATCTCCTTGAAACTCAGTACCCACTATCATCGTTAATCCCTGTTGATAAACTTGTAGCGTATTAAATTAATAAGCAATAAAACACCATATCCACCCTATTTTTCAGAACACTTAAGCCTTCAAATACGATAAGATAGCGCTATAATTGCACATTAGCCTGCTAATTTACACCCGTAATTCATCGAAAGAGACCTCCATGGCATTTAACCAAACCCAGTTTTTTGAAGATTTAGAAAAATTAACCACCAAAGTCATTGATAAGAATAAACAAGACGACTTTATCTTTGATTTTCTAAAGCTACTCGATGTCTCGAAAACCACGATAACGGCACTTAAAAAGAACGATAGCCGTTTTAACGTTGCCGCCAATCCTGAAGCTGGCGAGGTTGCCAATAAGCATCGTATCTACTTTAAGCCTGTAGGTGCTGGTCAAGACCTTGCTAAAGCACTAACTGAGGTGATGAACAGCCCAATCATCAATCAGCACAAAATCCGCATGATGATGGTAACGGACTTCAATACTGTACTGATTAACGATACTAAGTATGATGAGACGCTTGACTGCGACTTTACCGATCTTTATAAAAACTACCACTTTTTATTGCCACTTGCCGGCCTAGAGCGTGCGCGTGAGTACTCAGAGCACCCAGCCGATGTGCAGGCATCAGAGAAAATGGGTCGTTTGTTTGACCACATCCGCAAGCTCAACGAGTTTAATACTGCTGATGACTTACATGCGCTCAATATATTTTTGACGAGACTACTGTTCTGCTTTTATGCCGAAGATACGGGTATCTTTAAGCCAGCTCAGTTCCATGATGTGATCGATGGCACTACCAATATAGATGGTAGCGATGTCGATAGCGTCTTATATGAGCTGTTTGACATTCTCAACTTACCTGAGTCTAGCGCTGAGCGCGATGCCAAACCCACCCATCTAAGCGCCTTCCCGTACGTCAACGGTAGCTTGTTTGAATATCCCTTTGCCATCCCGGAGTTCGATGCGCGTACCCGCCGTATCTTGCTAGAGTGCGCACGTTTGAGCTGGGCCGAGATTAACCCAGATATTTTTGGCTCCATGTTTCAAGCAGTGATTGACCCTGAGCAGCGTGGCAGCTTAGGACAGCATTACACCAGTGTTAGCAATATCATGAAGGTCATACAGCCCTTATTCTTAGATGAGCTACGTACAGAGCTAGACACAGTTATAGCGCTAAGTTATGACAATCGCCATAAGAATAATAAAGCCGAGCGCTTAGATACCCTACTTAAGCGTATCAGCCAAATCAAAGTATTTGACCCAGCTTGCGGATCAGGCAATTTTTTGATCATTGCTTATAAAGAGCTGCGTAAACTAGAGATTGATGTATTAAAAGCACAACGCGACTTACTTAAAAACTCTAAAGACAACTTGTTAGGTTTAAGCTTTGATAGTGTAGTCAGCTTAGATAATCTATATGGTATTGAGTATGACGACTTTGCCAGTCAAATAGCGCATTTATCACTTTGGCTCGCTGAACATCAGATGAATGTGTTGTTTGAGCAAGAATTCGGTGCATCAACCCCTATGCTACCTCTCAAAGACAGCGGGCATATCATTCATGGCAATAGCTTGCGTCTCGACTGGAATGAAGTATGTCCAAATAATGGCAGTGATGAGATTTATATTATTGGCAACCCACCGTTTGGGGGCACAACCAATAGAACTGATGAACAAGCTGAAGACATGAAAATTGTTTTTGGCAAAAAAACACTAAAGTATCTGGATTACGTTTCCTCATGGTTTTGGAAAGGTTCGCAATACATCGCTAACTCTAATGCTGAGCTTGCCTTGGTATCAACCAACTCGATTGCCCAAGGCGAACAAGTTGGCATGTTATTCCCTGATATTTTCGAATTAGGATTAAATATTAATTTCGCATACCAATCTTTTCCATGGCGCAATAATGCTAAGCATAATGCTGGCGTTCACGTAGTAATTATTGGACTATCTGCATTAAACCATCGAGATAAAGCTATATACAAACTTGTTAATAAAGTTTGGCATAGCGAATTAGTAGATAACATAAGCCCTTATTTAATCTCAGGTAGTAATACTGCTGTTATTGGATTAAGAGACCCAGTTCAAAAAAGACCGAAAATGTTATTTGGAAACAAACCTACTGACGGGGGGTTCTTGTTATTAGAAAATCATGAGAAGGAGGCACTTGAACGAAACGAACCATTCTCTAGTCAATATATTAAAAAGGTTGTAGGAGCTAAAGAATTTCTCCATAGTGAGCAAAGATGGTGCTTATGGTTTGAGGATGCCGATTTAGAAAAGTTAGCTAAATACCCTTTGATAAAATCAAGACTAGATAAGGTAAAAGTATTTAGAGAAGAAAGCAAAGCAGAATCGACAAGAGATTTTGCCAAATCCCCACATCTATTCAGACAAATAGCACAACCCAAGTCAGGAAACTATATCTTAGTTCCTGGGGTTACATCTGAACGTCGCCAATATGTGCCAATAGGTTTTTATAGTCATGAAGTTATAGCTACGAACCTTGTCAATATCGTTCCCAATGGAACAATATACGATTTTGCAATTTTAACTTCACTTATCCACAACGACTGGATGCGCTTAGTCACTGGGCGACTAGAGAGCCGTTACCGTTATACAAGCACTATCGTTTACAACACCTTCCCCTTTCCTGACGCCACGGATGAGCAGAACCAGCACATTGAAAGTCTTGCAGAAGAAATCCTACTTGCCCGTGCTAGTAATGCTGGCATGACTTTAGCAGAGTTATATGACCCTGATAAGATGCCTGATGATTTAAAGCAAGCGCATAGCACGTTAGACGACGCGGTGGACAAGCTGTATCGCCCGCAAGGCTTTGCCAATACCGAAGAGCGTTTGGCGCATTTACTGGCACGTTATGAGCAGCTTATCGAAGCGGAAAAGCAAAGTAAGACGAAAAAGAAAGCTAAGTAGCTTATTTGGCATTAACATCCATACCAAAACAATATCAAACCCCTTATAAAGAGCATTCTATTATGTTATCCAAAATCTTATCAAGCGCAGCAATTGCTGCCCTACTCGTGTTTTCTGCAGGTCAAGCATCAGCTGCATCGCAAAGTGATCTCATATCGCTAAAAGGCAAAAATGGTCAAGATCTTCCTGAAGGCGATATGTTTATATTGTTTGCATGGATGGAAGATGGCTGTATCGGTGATGGTCCCATTTATAGCTCTATCAATGAACATCATAATAAATTCATTGATAGCTCGATGAAAATGAAGACCCTTGCACAACCGAATGCAAATGATGAGATTTATGAGTTTTCTATAACTCCGCGCTCTCAATGGGCCCCTGGTTATAGCCCACTCATAAAGGATATCAGCATGCATACTAATTATGAATATACTGAATACCATATTAAATTTGCAGATGGTGTCAAATACCGAGAACAACCTATAACAGAGTATCAGTATAAGTTTAGACCTGAGTCAGAAGGTGGTGCACACGTCCTGAAGTTTGCCAAGAATGCAGACATGCAAAGCGTGTGGAAACACTTCAAAACACGTCAGACATCACACTGGATGGACGGTGTCTTTGATCAAAAGGCTGAGTTTGATCGTAATGATAATACGATAACTTGTGTCTACTAACTTCACACTATTGCTATGACAAATGAGCTTTATTTTTACGATGCTACAGCCTTATAAGCATCTCTACCTATAATGAATCTACTATGACTGCCACTGTTAATATCCTAAATCAAAATTACGCCCGCACGGGTCAAAGTAAACAGAACAACGAGTTTGGCATGCGTGAAATGCAGGCGCGTGCATTTGAAAAGCGTAAGAGCCAGTATTTGCTCATCAAATCGCCGCCAGCCTCTGGTAAGTCACGTGCCATGATGTTTTTGGCATTGGATAAACTTATCAACCAAGGTATCAAAAAGGTCATTATTGCCGTCCCAGAGATGAGTATCGGTAAATCCTTTAAATCAACAGCGCTCAGTGACTATGGTTTTTTTGCTGATTGGGAAGTGGCCGATCGTTATAACTTATGCTTAAGTCTCGCCCAAAGTGATACGCGCAAGACTGCGATATTCTCAGAGTTTATTACCCAAGATGTAGATGACAGCGCCCTACCCCAAGTATTAGTCTGCACCCATCATAGCTTTCGATATGGTTTTGACAAAGTGATTGAAGATGGCGGCAGTATTGAGCTATTTAACGATGTGCTAATCGGTATTGATGAGTTCCATCACGTGTCAGCGGATGACTCTAATCGCTTGGGTGCCATACTAGATGGCATTATGACGCAGACTAGCGCACACATTGTAGCGATGACCGGCTCCTACTTCCGTGGCGACTCCGTACCTATCTTGTCAGATAGCGATGAAGAAAAGTTCGATAAGGTAACTTACACCTACTACGAACAGCTGAATGGTTATGAATACTTAAAATCATTAGGGCTCGGCTATCACTTTTATAAAAAATCATTTTTTGATGCCTTAGATGAATGCTTGGATACCAGCAAAAAAACCATCATCCACATTCCTAACGTCAACAGTCTCACTGCTGAGACAGACAAGTATGAGACCGTTGGCCGTATCATAGATGTCATTGGTGAAGTTGAGTCTCGTGATGATATTACTGGTGTTATGACAATACGCGCACATGACGGTAAGCAATTGCTACTCGCAGATCTAGTGACTGATGACGCTATGCGGGCGAATACTCAGGCTTATTTAGCCGATATTACCTCTCGCGATCAGATGGATATCATTATTGCTCTTGGCATGGCAAAAGAAGGCTTTGACTGGGAGTATTGCGAACACGTATTGACCATTGGCTATCGAGGCTCTCTGACCGAGGTGGTGCAGATTATTGGCCGCTCAACACGCGATAGCAAGGGCAAACACCATGCTCAATTTACCAATCTAATCGCTGAGCCAGAAGCTGATAAATCTGAAGTCACAAGCTCTGTTAATGACTTATTAAAAGCCATTACTTTATCACTACTAATGGAGCAAGTGCTCAAACCTAACATCAACTTTAAACGTCGTAGTGAGCTGGATATATTAGGCAAGGCCGACTTGCCGGCAGGTACCATTGTCATTGACGATACAGTAAACCCTCCCTCCGATCGAGTCATGAAGATACTCAACCAAGACCGTGATGAGATATTGGCGCAGTTAGCCCAAAATACAGAGAACATAAAAAAGTATATCGCTGCTGAGACCAATAACGTAGAAACAGAAGCCGTATCAGATACCGTTATTCCAAGTATTATTCGTAGTAAATACCCAGCGCTGGATACCAATGAAGTACGGCAAGTGCAAGAAGGTGTCATGCAGTATATGGCTATCAACCGCCAAGGTGGCGTGGTTGAGGGTAAGGATATTCCTGAAGATGCCATCATCGAAAATGAACGATTTTTCGTTAAGCAAGGCACTGAATATGTCGATATCGCCACTCTAAACGCTGAACGGAAAGGTCAGCTCAATGAAAGTGACATTATCAAAGAGCGCCACCTGCCAGCTGACGCAAAAATTTACAACCCTAACGCCAAATCAAGCAGTAGCAACGACTCGAACCCTAGCAACGGCTTTGTGAAGGTTGGCAGTAAATTTGTCAACGTAAATAACCTTCCTATCGATCTTGTGCGCTCCGTCAACCCCTTTCATGATGCGTATGAAGTTCTCTCTAGGACAGTGGACAAAGAAGTATTGCAAACCATTAATGACGTTGTGCATGCCAGCCGTTCTACTGTTACTGAGGAAGAAGCGGTCCTGATGTGGCCAAAGATCGTTGCATTTATGAAAAATAAAAATCGTCAACCTAGTAAAAACTCAGAGGACGCTATCGAGCGACGTATGGCTGAGGTTATCACTTATGTCAGAAACCAAAAAGCCAAGCGAGAAGCCAATAGTCATGATTAAACTCGATGAGATCTATCAAAGTCGTGATTACAAAACGCTAGACGATATTTTTATCAATGACAGTACTGGTCTACTTGATGATATTAAGCCTACTACCAAAAGCACAGATACTAATAGTGTTTTAGCGCAGCAGTTTGACACTATCAACCTTTTTATCGATCAACAGGGACACGTGCCTAGTAGCAGTGCCAGCGACATTAATGAAAAGATACAAGCTCGCCTGTTAGCGACCATACAAACCAACCACGCAAACTCGCAAGAACTGCTAGCTTTAGATAGACATGGTTTATTAACTGCTCAAAGGGCGGCCTCTACCCTATCTGACGACAAACCGACCCTCTCAGACAAAAGTATAAGTAATAAGAACAGTGAGTCTGAAAAGACAAATAGCGCTGGCACTGAAAAAGCTGAGCCGGTAGTTGAGGCTGTTAGCGAGCCTCCTGTGATTAATAGTCTAGATGATATTTTTAACAGTGATGACCTAGGGATTTTTGACAATATTCACTCTGAAATCCTAATCAGTGATCATAAGGCTAATACACGTGCCAGCTATGATCAATATAATGACGAAGATATAGCCAGCCGGTTTGAGTGTAAGGACTTTTATAAGTTTGAGGCAACCTTTGAGCGTATATCTAAAGCCATTCAAACGGGTGCTTTTACTAAAACCAACTTTTCATCAGTGAAAGATATCAACATTGGCAGCGTATTTGTTTTAAACGGCATGCTTTGCTATGTGGCTAATATTTATAAAGCAGAGGCCAGAAAGAATACCCGTAGCCAAGAGAGATTACGCTTAATATTTTCTAATGGTACAGAGTCCAATATGCTCACACATTCATTGGCTACTGCTCAATATAAATACGAAAACAGCTATCAGCTATTAATTACTGATCCTGACTGGATGGATGATGAGCTCGCCAAAAACTTTGGGGACGAGCGACAACTTACCGGTGTCATTTATGTTGCTAAGCTGACTGAGACCCCAAGTGATTTAGCGCATTATAAACATCTGCACAAAATTGGCTTCTCAACCCTTACAGGAGAAGCGCGCACTAAGCACTCAATTAAGGATACCGCTTTCTTGCAACAGCCCGTAGATATCATAGCTGAATGGCAAGTCTATGATGCCAATGCTCGTAGTGTGGAAAGTGTCTTGCATGCCTTCTTCTATGATCAAAGAGTGAAAGTATCCTTAAAAGCAGTAGATGATAATCTTTACAAGGTAACCGAATGGTTCAACGTTCCTCTAGATGAAATCGAAAAAGCCATTAACTTAGTTATCGCTGGTGACATTAAAAACTATCGCATGGATGGTGCGGCTGGCAAGGTGGTTATGAAGTGACTATCGCTTTGTATTTTCATTAACGACTTAAACTATTATTTTAGCGAGCAAGCTATGTTAGATCCTTCCCTTATAGAAGCTTATCATCAAACCGATTATCACTTTCGCGACACCTTTTTTAATATTGGTGAGCTTTCCTCAAAAGCTGCCTCTCTTTTGCAGCAATTCGCTCCTGCCGGCGGGTTATTTATTACGGCTTGGAACCCGTTAGGAGAAGAGCTTACGGTTGAAGACAACCAAAAAGCTAATCAAACCTTGAAAGAAAAACTACTTAAACTAGGTCTAAATGTGACTGACGGCTACGGTATAGGTAAGGATGGTAAGTGGCGAGAAGACAGCTTCTTTACTTATCCGATAGATGAAGAAACCAGCCTCAAACTGTGTTGTCACTTCAGCCAAAATGCCGTGGTCTATGTCAGCTCTAATGGAGTACCTGAGTTACTACTACATCCTAAGTTTTCTTAATATTTAAGAGATCAGCTATTAAACACCTAAAGCAGTTTAGCCTTCAAACCGCATTTGGGTGAAGCACATGAAGATTGTATCGACTACGTGATAATGAGTCAGTTCTATATAGCTCAATCTAGTCTAATACATCCTTAATAAACAATATCAACTTTCACTATAAACTATTAAATACTAACGGAATTATCAATGGAAATAATAACAGTCACAGAGGGCGACTACGAATCCCCAACCTTTGTTACCAAAGATGAATGGAAGCAAGTACTGTCTAACAAAGACATATTGAAGCGCAGCTACATAGACGCCTTAATAGCTTTTTATTTAGAACCTGAACATAAATCCACCTGCAAAGCTCTTGGCGATAAATACGAGCTGCATCACAATACTTTCAACGGCGCTATCACCCAGTTCGGCAAGCAAGTCCAAAAAGAGCTTAATAGATTCCAAATCGTCAGTAATGACGGTAGTCAAATCTATTGGCGAATAGTCATGACTGGCAGATATGACTCTAGCAATTTTTTTGAGTGGACAATGCGAGATGAGCTGGTAGAGGCGATGAAAGATTTAAACTTTGTGGACAACAACTATAAAGATATGGAGATGACATTAAGTCAAAATAAACAATATGAATTTACTTGGATACCAGCCTTCAAAGCAATTTCGGATTGGCTAGTTGACTTTGAAGACAAGCAAGAGGATTTAGTCGATATCCTCATAGAGATTGGGGTAAATAATGGCCTTCAGGATCAGTTATTAAAAAATGAGAAAAGTAAAGTTAAGGTCATGGACCCCTTCTCATTCTTTTCATTAATAATGAAATACGGCGAAGCTCGAAGCCTTCGAACTCTTACTAGGTTACTTACTAAGCTAGAATTACAAAGTCTTATACCAACTGATTTAAATGGTTTGCCTAGATCAAACCCACAGAAAGTATGGATGTTTCCATACGGTTATATAAGAAAGCCTGAGTATATCCCTATGCTTTGGAAGATATTTCACCAAGCACGTGATCGTAATGTTGATGGGGATTTATTCGACTCTGCCATGCAGATTCCTGGTACCGCTTTCACTAAACTTACCCAAAATTTATTTTACATAGACCCATCAAATTACTTGCCTGTTGATAGTCAAACTCGTCCTTGGCTCATCTCTAAGAGCATTGATGCCCCTAAAGACGGTTGGCATAATTATCAAGAAACCATGCATAACGTAGCCTCGAAAACCGATCAAACTTTCTATGAAATTTCGTATGAAGCATGGCTATTAAATAAAAATAAAGCTAAAACCTCTCATACTGTTTCATCCAAAAGTACTGAATATGAGATCGATGACGATTATATACCACAACCTTTAAACCGTATCTTATACGGTCCTCCTGGTACAGGTAAAACTTATAAAACGACAGAACTTGCTGTAGAGTGTGTTGATCCCGAATGGTATCAAGCATTGGTACTTAAAGACCTAGCAGATGATGAAAAGCGTATCCTGCTGAAGCAAAAGTATGATGAGCTAACTAGCAAAGGGCGCATTGCATTCACAACCTTTCATCAAAGCTTTGCCTATGAAGACTTTGTTGAGGGCATTAGACCTACCGTGAATAAAGGACCTGACAATCAATCAATAATCAGCTATGACGTTATACCAGGTATCTTTAAGAGTATATGCAGTTTGGCCGATACCAATGCGAAAGAAAGAACTGGATCAACGCAGTCAGTTAATATTGATGGTAAGAAAATTTGGAAGTTGTCCCTTGGTAATACACTAGAAGATGAGGGTGAAGATATTTTCAATGAGTGTATTGAGAATAACTATATCCTTCTTGGCTGGGGCGAAGATATTAACTTTACAGGGTGTGAAAATAGAAAGCAGGTCGTTTCAAAGTTTGAGTCGACCCGTAACATCTCTCTTGCGGATGACCCTTACAATTATCTAGCAACTGCCGTTAATAGCTTTAAGAACGTCATTAAAACTGGTGACCTAGTAATTATCTCCGATGGTAATCATAAATTTCGTGCAATAGCAGAGGTAACTGGAAATTATGAATTCCTAGACTTGTCTGATCGTATTGGCTATCAACAGTCAAGAAAGGTTAAATGGCTACGAGTATATGAAACAAGCCTTCCTAAAGAAAAACTGTTTGAAAAATCCCTGTCTCAAATGACTTTGTATAACCTTAAAGACAGTACGATTAACCGAGACAAACTTAAAGAGCTACTTACTGTTCATTCAACTGAAAGCGCAGTTAATAAACCTCATTTAATCATAATCGATGAGATAAACAGAGGTAATATTTCGCGTATATTTGGTGAGCTCATCACACTATTAGAACCTGATAAACGTAAAGACGGGAGCGATGCACGCGAAGTTACGTTGCCCTATTCTAAGGAGAAGTTTTCAGTACCCTCAAACCTATACGTACTTGGTACGATGAACACTGCGGATAAATCGTTGGCGCAAATTGACTTCGCACTCCGCCGCAGGTTTGAATTCATTGAGTTGCTACCAGAACCTTCGCACTTGAAGGAAGTTAACGTTCATAATGTTCCAGTTTCTGAAATACTTGAAGTGATAAATCAACGTATCGAAGTATTATTAGATCGAGAGCACACCATAGGTCATGCTTACTTCTGGTCACTTATGGACCTACAATCAGATGAGGAAAGAGCAGAAGAGCTTGCCAATATATTTGAGAACCGTATTATTCCTTTATTACAGGAGTATTTCTTCTCAGATTGGGAGCGTATTGGCTGGGTGCTTAATGACCCTGCAAAAGATAGCAATGATAGATTCATTCAAGTTGATAACTTAACACCCGATGTTAAATCGCTGTTTCATGATAGTGTGACTGACCAAATTATGGATAGACGTTATCGTATCAATAATGAGGCTTTTAATCGTGCCAAAGCCTATGCAGGGATTATCCCTGCTGATCTACAGGCTGAGTAATGCTAAAACATATTCAGGTCAGAGAATACGCGAGGCTCACTACTGACACCTCGGTTAGTCCTACCCCAGATGTAGCGGTCATAAAACCCGATACTTTTAAGTGGCTAGTGAGCTTAAGCGAGCAGCCAAATTCTGGTAGATTTATTAGCTTTGAAAAATCTGACCGCCTGAGGCTGCACTCTTATGTAGGGTATCTGCAGAGCCCTGCTGGTGAGGGTATAGAAGTATTACCTAAGATAAGTAATTCAGAGTATGACCCACAGAATGGTAGAGCTGTATTATGTAAGATGCTGTGCTCAGCGCTGAACCTCCCCTACAAAGAAGTTCATGCAGCTCAGCTCACACGCATGAACTTGCCCATACATGAATGGATTTATCATCAATTCTTAACCCAACTAAACGGATTGGTTGCTTCAGGCTTGCGCTTTGACTATCTAAGAGTCGAAGAGGAAAGTAAGTTCATACGTGGTCAGTTAAATGTAACTGCTCAGCAGCGTCAACCTGCTGAGCGTGCGCACCTGTTCCATATAAGACACGATATCTACCATCCCAATCGTTTAGAAAATCGTCTTATAAAGACTGCACTAGATTACATTCAAGATAACTGTCGTAGTCCTGAAAACTGGCGTCTAGCAAATGAGCTATCGCATATTTTAAGCCCAGTTAAAAGCCTTGCTAACCCTATGAAGCTAATGGCTAAATGGTCGAACAGCAAAACCCTACATAACTATCAGGCTATCAAGCCTTGGTGCGAGCTCATTTTGGAAAAAATGAACCCTCACTTCCAAAAAGGCTCATACAGAGGTATCTCTTTACTGTTTCCAATGGAACGCTTATTCGAAGAACACGTTGCTGCTTGTCTGAAAAAAATGGTTAAGTTTCCATGGCAGCTTAAAACTCAAGCCTCTAGCAGGTATATGATTGAAGCTGGAGATAAACTATCTGATACAGATAAAAACCGCTTCTATTTAAAACCTGACTTACTGATTACTCATCAGGGTGAGAATCGTTACGTAATGGACACAAAATGGAAGTTAATTGATAGCTCTAATGGCGAAAAAAACTTTGATCTGAGCCAAAATGATATTTATCAAATGTTTGCCTACGGGCATAAGTACCTATCTGGCAGTGGTGATTTGATGCTGATTTATCCTAAGCACGAGAAGTTTATCCTACCCATGCCTTACTTTAGGCTAGATAAAAGCCTACGACTTTGGGTCGTTCCCTTCTGTATAGAGTCTGATAGATTGGTTGATGGAGAATGGATAGATTATTTTTTAATATTGTAAATAGATATGTTAGGACATGACGCAATGACTCAGCATAACGATACCTTAATACAAGTTGAGATACCGCAAGCCATATGTAATAACTGTGACCAAGGTAGAGAAGCTTCAAAGCATATACCGAATGCCTCTCCTGTTTGCTGGATTTGTGAGGCGAGCATAATATATTTAAGAAAAGCCAACAAACAATGGGGGAAACGTTTTGATTACTCGAAAGAAGAGAAAAACCCTAAGTTTTTTGACTTACACTTAAAGTGCAATATCTGTAAAACAGAATTCATTACAAACCCAACCATGCATTTGGATAGTAAATATGGTGGGTGTAAAGAGTGTGATAGGCGTGCAAGAGCTGCTAATTTTATAACAAAAGCTCAAGCGGTTCATGAAGGAAACTATATTTATGACCAGGACTTAAACTTTAAAAGCCAAGCCAAGCACGTAACAATAAAGTGCATTAAACACGGCTCCTTTACACAGAAAGGTAAAAGACACTTAAATGGCCATGGCTGTCCTGAATGTGGTAAGGAAAAATCAGGAGGATGGACCAGAACTGACTTTATTAATCAGTGTGAACGTAAGAATAATGGAACCGCTATTTTTTATTTAATTGTCTGCGAAGGCAATAACGAATTGTTTTTTAAGATAGGCATTACCTCAAACAGTGTGAAATCTAGATTTAGTGGTGGTCAAATGCCTTATCGTTATGACTCACTACTTGAATTAAAAGGCACTGCAGGTGCTGTTTATGATCTAGAAAAAAAGATGTTGAGGCTAAACAAAGCCAACCGCTACAATCCACAGATTTGGTTTGGAGGCGTTACAGAATGCTTTTCCGACTTAACCTTACTATCAAAAGAAACGTTAGGTATTAATTGGACATTATAAAGGCACTAATGGTTTAATCTTTTAAATCCACTATTCATATAAACAACTATATCTCTAAATGCGGCGCTTGTGACTGTCTGATCCGCTGATCTGACCTCTCCCGAATATCCTTACCCCAATTCGTTGCTCTTGCAGACACCAGCTGACGGTAGTTCTCATCCTCGCTCATTTGTATGGCGTTTAGTGCTGATCTGTCTACCCATCCTTGTACCAAATCACTAGATTCACTTTGCTCTGTTTTATCAGTCATTGCTTTGCTCCCTTGATTGACGTTAATAATGCTCGTTACTACTGTGTTATCTGCTATAAATCTGACCGTACTTATCACTCTACCCTCACCGCTTAAACCGTCTAATGCTGCTCGCTACCACACCGAACAATTCAAGCGACCCTTTAACCACAATATCAGCATAATTCTCATTATGCGCTCTCAGTATGATGTGCTCACCCAGTATCAATTGCTTAGCCGTAAAGCCATCATCTATCAGCGCAATCACAATGTCTTTATGACAGGCTGTCAGTGAGCGATCAACGATTAAGATGTCATTGGGGTAGATGCCGATATTGACCATACTGTCCCCTTCCACTTCAACCAAATATGTCGATGCAGGATGGCGTATGAGCAGTGTGTTTAAATCAATACAGTTTTGCACATAGTCAGTGGCTGGGCTTGGAAAGCCCGCTTTGACCTTATCACTGTACAACGACAGTAATACTGTTTCACCTTCATTGGTGAGCTTACCAATTATTTTGACCGTCATCTAATGCACCTTAGGCAACTGATTGATATTGGTGGTATAGCATGGCGATAGCATATTACGGCTCATCTGCCACGACTGCTTACCTTTAATACCTTCACTAGCGATAAACACCGCCGCTTGCTGATTGCTGTTCTGTCCGTACTTTTTATTGAGCGCATCCATGATGGCAGTGACTTCTGTGCTTTTCTTTTTATCCTCACTAGCTGCTTTGTCTTCTGCAAACAAATCAAGCTGTACCTCATCATGCTGGCAAATACCAAGCAGCATCACACCCGCTTTCGCGTAGCGTACCTTTTCTTTATAGATAACCTTTAGTACTTGCCTAGCAGCGGTGACCATCACTCTGGTGTCTGCTGTAGGCGTGATGAAGTGATAGTCGCCAGAGATAGAGACATAAGGCTCGTTCTTACTAAAGGGGCTGTTCTTAGCAAAGACCGTGATATAAGCACAGACGCTGTCTTGCTGTCGTAGTTTACTGGCAGCTTTTGCCACATGAGTACAGATAGACTCACTAAGTGCTTGCTGATCTATGATACGCTCAGAGAAAGAGCGTGAGGAGATGATTTGCTTTTTGGGCGCTATGCTGTCAATACCCAGACAGGACTGACCGTTTAGCTCTAAGCAGGTGCGCTCGAGTACCACGCCGAAGTGTTGCCTTATCTTTCCAGGCTCACAGATGGCTAACTGGTAGACGGTATGGATACCCATCTCATTGAGCCTAACCTTATAACGACGACCCACACCCCATAACTCACCGACATCGGTTATCTGCATGATGCGGCGTATCCATCTGATATTATCTAACACGCAGACGCCTTTGGTGGCGGGATACGTCTTAGCCGCATGATTGGCAAGCTTTGCCATGGTCTTAGTAGTGCCAATACCGACACCCACTGGAATACCCGTGTGCATCTCGACAATGGCTTTAAGCTTATGCCCGTAAGCACTGAGATCTTGCATGGCAGCAGGATAGTCAGCTAAGTATAAAAAGGCTTCATCGATTGAATACACCTCGACCGTTGGACAGAGGGTCTCAAGTGTCATCATGACACGCTGGGAGATATCAGCATAGAGGGTGTAGTTGGAACTAAAGACAGTGATGTTATTGTGCTCACAGAAGTCTTTGACTTGAAAGTACGGTACACCCATCTTAATACCCAATAGCTTTGCCTCAGGTGAGCGAGCAACGACGCAACCATCATTGTTAGACAACACGACCACAGGCTTGTCCTTTAGATCAGGACGAAAGAGCTTCTCACAGTTGGCATAAAAGCTGTTGCAGTCGATGAGCGCATACATGGCAGTCTCGGCTTATTGTCGGCATAAAAAAGGTAAATCCAAGCACTTAAATATTTGTGAATGAATATGCCTTTGATTGTAGAGACAGCGGCTTGAACAATTCAAGGGCAGATGTGAGTAATGCGACGATGGGTGTCGTGAGGTTTTTAGGTAGAATGTTTAAACTAAACAAAACGTCTTCACATTCTATTAGGGTTTGAACCCTAGATTTACCATTTTGCTAGCAGTTGTTATGTTTCTACAATCTCTGTCGCTATCTCAAACTAGTAGAAAGATAGAACACAGTCAACTTAATAGCAAAAAATCAAGCCATTTAATCATCTACTGTGAACAGCATAAATAAACGCAGTGAAGTATGCATCAAATACTTGTTTCCTAGTATAGAGAAACACTGTTATAATGTTTCTCTATACTAGGAAACAAGGGGTTATTAAATGCATTCTAATTCAGAATCAACTATGTCCGAGCGACTTAAAGAACGTATGAAGCAGAAACGCTTAAGACAAATCGATATATCTAAAGCCATTGGTGCATCGCGAGGAACGGTATCCAAATGGCTATCAGGTGACGCTGAGCCCAATCACGAATATACGTTGCGTTTGGCAGAAGTTTTTGATGTTCATCCAGACTGGATCAGAGAGGGTGATAATTACTACGCTACTTATGATGATCTAGATGACATGGAAAATGCGCTTAAAAAAGAAAATAGAGATATGTACCTTAATGAGTTAAAGCTTAAAAACAATGTTCCTTATAGCATTAGATACTTAGAGGAACTATATGATAAATTCAATGAAGAGCGTTTTAATGAGATGCAACAGGAAATGGAACAAAACTATGAAAAAGAAACGGGGATATTTGAAGACATGCCTAAAGAATCAGATTTCTTAGACTATCTTACCGAAAATCAAAGAAAATCAGTAAACTTTTTATCTAATATCGCGGAAGTAGCAGGTGCGGATATAAATAAGACAATTTATGTTACTTTAGAGGATGACAGCATGTCTCCTATAATTCGTCGCAAGGCTGAATGTGCCATAGATACTAGCAAACAAACTATAAAAGACGGAAGAGCATATTATTTCAAACATGAATTGGTTCACCGTATTAGAATACTTCATAAAAATCCAGACGGAGGATTACTAATTCGTAGTCAAAACAAAGAGTTTGGTGAGGAAATCATCAATGCTAGAGATATAAGTAAAATAAAAATTCTTGGCTGGGTGTATTCATGGACTAATATAGACACATGGTAGATACCACTCTTCTTACATAACGCTCAACTGAATAACATGGTTCAGCTAACTATTATTCACAATAATAAATCTTAAGTGAACTTAATAACGACCACCTAATAGGTGGTTTTTTTACGTATAGTCAAAATATCCTAAAAACGCTACGCTATTGCTGATATCAATTTTTTTTAGCCTCTGTCTGCGTAGGTACAGCAAGCAAGAAAAACTGATATCAGCAGCGCGTGATGTATCGAAATTACTTTTCACTGACTATATATACAATTAAACCAACTTTTTCCAGTATCTCCCGATTCCTCTTCATTAATTTTTATTTCCTTCGAATATACATTGCGCAGCGTATTTATATGTTGTATATTACGTTTATGCAAGTTTATTTTAATTTATATAGATTTATCATAGTTTATTGATATTTATCTATTAACAGCTTTCTAGCAGGAGATAAAAATGACTCAGAAAAAACCATGGTCGCAGTACACTGATGAAGAAAAGAGGTCGATGAAAAATGCAGTTGTAAATGCGCCTGCCAGTACTCCATTCTCTCCAAATTATGCAGCCTGCTACATTGGAAAGTCGCCAAGTTCATTACAGTATATGCGCTGCCATAATTCGAACGGAATTGTATACAGTAAGGTTGGCGGGCATGTCATTTATAGAAAAAGGCATCTTGATGAGTACCTTGATAGATGTGAAAAGTCTTTTACAGCTCATTACTAGCTTAAAGGAGTTTGAAAAGGTATCAACACCCACCCTTCAATTTTCTTTTAAAGAGAATAGAAGTTTTACAGTTATGAACTATATAGTTCATATATCAAAGGAAAGATTATTATGACTAAGAGCAATCAAGATAGTGTAATAGCTTTTGATAAAGATGAAGAAGCCGCTGAGCTCGTTAACTCGGCAAAAGAAAACCTGTCCACTCTGCAAAGTGGACAGGTAAATCAAACGTTACTGACAGATGATCTTCGTAAATCATCTTCTGCTATTGTAGCAGAAGATAATCTTAGTACGCTAGCTATGAAATATGATAAAGGGTACATCAAGCAATGTATCGATGGCTTGTACTATATTGTTGACAATAAAAATGGATCGAAGCCTAAGAGAGAAAAGATTTGCTCCCCTATCAAAGTCGTAGCTCGTAGTCGAAATGTTGACCATTCACAATGGGGTATAGTTTTAGAGTGGTTAGACAAATCAAATACGTTGCACACTTGGTCAGTACCGATAGAATTAATACAGAGTGATAGTCGTAAGTATCGTAGGGAGGTGGCTCGAAGAGGTTTAGTTGTATCAACGAAAAAGAATTTACAAGATGCTTTAGACTTTTACCTAAACAATCATCCAATTGAAAGCTTGTTTGTTTTTACTAATAAGGTTGGATGGCATGACAACGTTTTTGTTACGCCTGATAGAGTCTATGGAAAAACAAATGAAAAAATCATTTATCAACCAGAGAGCTCATTAAATCACGGATATAGTCAAAAAGGTACTCTAGAAGAGTGGCAAGAAAATTTGTGCTCTCCACTAGGTGTTCAAAGTAGATTAAATTTTGCTATCAGCTGTGCATTTACTGGTCCACTACTCAAAATCTTAGATATCGAAGGCGGTGGCTTTCATATGCTAGGTAAATCTAGTATTGGAAAATCACTTAGTTTATACGTAGCAGCTAGCGTTTGGGGCAAAAGAGACTATGTTAAAAACTGGAATACAACTAAAAATGCCGCTGAATACTTAGCAGCTATGTGCAACGATGGTATTTTAATTATGGATGAAATTAGTCAGGCTGAGAAAAACTCATTAGAGGACATATTTTATATGCTTTCAAATGGAATGGGTAAAAGCAGGAGTACCGCTGATGGAGGTAATAGAGTCGTGCAAACTTGGCGAATCTTACTTTTATCAAGCGGTGAAGAAACACTACAGTCTATGCTCAGGCACTCTAATAAACGACATAACCCTGGTATGGAAGTCCGGTTATGTCATATTGATGCTGACGCAGGAAAAAATTTAGGTATTTTCGATAGTTTGGTTTTAGCCACTACCCCTGAAAAACAAGCAGATATATTGACAAAACTAACGAATCAGTATTATGGGACTGCTGGTACTAGTTGGCTAAATTATATTACTCTAAATAAAGATTCAGTAATCACCGAAGCAAACCACATAATTGAAAAATTTATGCATGATTACAGTCATGTTAAATCTCAGGCTTACAGAGTTGGCAAACGGTTTGCAGTTGTTGCTGCTGCTGGCGAGCTAGCTACAAAAGCCGGCATTACAGGTTGGCAGGATGGACAAGCCTCGACTGCAGCAAAAATATGCTTTGACAACTGGATTGATAATTATGGGCATGATGGCAAACAAGAAGACCGAAAAATAATTGGTCAGATTGCTGGTTATCTGGAAAAATATGCAGGTAGTCGTTTCCAGATTGTTGGTAACTGTAGGCAAAAAATCAATAAACAATCTGGCTATTATAAATCGGATGATGACCTCTATCTTTTTGGCACCGAAACATTCGAAGAAATATGCCTTCCTTATAGCAAACAACAAGTCCTTAATGTTCTAAAAGACCACGACTTAGTCAAGTACAATGAACCAAAACGAGTTACTTTGAAGCTTAACAATAAACATATTAAAATTGGTCGCGCTCATGCTGTTAGAGGTCAAATCATGCGCTATGATATTTGATATATCTTAAGGCAGTGTTTAATATACTGTTAAGTTAATCACTAGTAAATACTAATACAGTATAAGCACTTAATTTTTTGATTCTCTAAGATTATATCTTGGAGAATCATTTTTGCTATCCGAAATAATTGTTTTAATTTTAGATCTTTGTATCACGGTAACCATGCCTTCTTCCCTATTCTTGTTTCCATAATATCTTTTTATTATTATCTATTACAGTAGCCCGAACTCTTTTATGACGATGACCTATAATAACATTTGTATATAGATTACCGATTTCGTATCTATTTCTATAAAAGGACTTTATAGATATCAGTACTTACATTACGCATAAATATACTGGGAACTTCGGGAACTTCGGAAAAATCTCACTTTTTCAAACTATGTATAAACTATACGAGGCCTTTAATCTCCTATCTTATTAGAGATAATATAACTCTTTCCATCTCACGTAGGTAGTTCCCAAGATCTTCGTTCTAAAATGAGGAACTGAATAAAAAAATTGTGCCCCGTGGTTTATATTGGTGCAAAGTCGCGACTGCCATTATTTGAATTTCCGTCATTACAATAGTATAGCCAATACTTTATTTGCTTTAGTATCTGAACTCAGTTAATGTAAAAGCTCAATATAATTAAAATATTCAACCTTAATTAATAAAAAATGAATATATCTCATGTGTAGAAGTATATCGAACAATTCAATAGCGTTATAAAGCTATTAGAACTATCAGCTTAGAGTTTAAGTAACTCCGTACCCTTAGTGACTCAAGGCTATGAGAGCTTTAGATGGATTAGTTAGGTGGACTGTTTAAACTTATGCTTTTCTTAAAGAGCCAATTATTCTCTACTCACAATCTCAAGCTTCACCTCGTGCGCCATCAAAGCCTCTTGAGTGACCGCCAGAAACCTATCTTTCATATCATTCATATATGGCTGTAATACTGAGTCCTTAATAGTAGTAGCAGACTGTTTTTCACGCTCCGCTATTTTATTTAGCTTTAATAAGCTCTGATTGTGCCTAGCCTTTTTGGGCAAAATATAGCCTGCGGCTTTGATACGTTCAGCAATAACTTCGGCCAATTGCAAGCCTGCTAAATCATAATCCGCAAAGATATATTTAGGACAGCTTAAGCGTGATATCTCTGTTGCGACACTATAGATGTTTTTATCATCGTGTCCTCTGTAGATAAGTAATACAATTCCATTATTGCTTACACCCTCTATTGAGCTTAAATGAGAGTCAGTGAACTCAGTAAAAGATGCAAAGTTTTCAATCACTACAATTGTATCTATGTCCCAATTTGAAATATGGTTTATATGCACACCTAAATAAGACCGTAATGGTGTTGATTGATTAGCGAAGTGGTCTGTTGTCTGACTTAGCGTCTCTGCACTACCTAATAAGCGACATAGAAGAAACCCCTGTGTTGGCGATCTACTCAATATTTTCTCGTCAACCATTATCGTACTATTTTCTAATCGTCCTTTTTGGGATAAATCTTCAATATCATCTGAAATAAGGTTAAAGCCCGTTCCAGCTTCCACTAAATTAATAATGCTTTGCCAACCTATATCAGAAAGGTATATCTTTTTGCCTGCTGAATATCCAATCGTCTTATCATACTGACACAACATATAAAAAATATTGTCTTCATTACGGTACGTGAATACCTTCGTGCGTTTGAGCAAACCATCACGTAAGGTTTTCAATGTTCGTTTTTGAGCTAACTTATTAGCAAGTCTTGGCTCCATATCATCTCCATACCTTATCCAAACTAGGTTCATTATCTGCTACTTTATATCTTATATAGCGCGCATCGAAAATACGTATGGTATTACAAAGCTCTGATGGTGTCTTGGTCTTAAGGTACAGTTTCCATTGATAACCCTCTTTGGTATGCACGATGGCATCGTCCCTAAAATTGCTTTTACAAATATGCATAACTAAGGCTAAAAACGATTTGAATTTGATAATACGATTGACTTCAAACCGCTCCCAAAATTGTCTGACAGACAGATTCTTATTTATATCATTCGTATTGTTATATTTCATGAAGTCATACGCCCAGCGTTGTTCTTCACTCAGTAGTGGCTTACTCGTATTATCATCATCGACGTGTAATAAGGGATCATCATAATGATTACTCACACTATCTTTGAGTGTGCGTTTAGGTGGTGACATCTTATCAAGTAAGCCAAGCAGTAGGAACTTATCCTCCTCTACATCAACATTGGTTAGCTGAGTCTCAACTGCCATGCCACCAAAGGCTAAGTTATGAGATACCAAGTCATCAAAACTTAATACCACATCTTTAGGATTATATTGGCCGTTACGGATATGCCGATGAAGTCGCCATAACATCTCGTTTTGACGTGTTTGTTCTTTCTTTAACTTATCAATAAGAATGACGGTTTTATCTAGACTAATCGTTAACTCTTTAATACATTGGTCGATAGTACCAAAAAGAAGGTTGTCTAGTATCATAGATACTTTATAGTTACCGGCATGGCATTTATGCAACTCTTCTCGGCTAAGGCTTTGCACCTTTTCTATTTGTGACTTTATTTTTTGTGTGAGTGTATCTAGTATGATGCGTTTTGATTTCAGGTTAAACGTGTTGTTTAATTCTGAATTAATCGTGAACTCTATACTCGCCATCTCTTGGATAAGCGCATCAGCCAATTCATAACTATAATCTTCGATAGTGTCTAAAAAACCTTGCTCATTACTCGCCTCATCCACTTCGTATGATGCATTTAGTGCAAGTTTACTATAATGCTCTATATTGCGTTTCCACTCTTCTATATCAGGCATTACATGCAAACGATGGGATTTTTTTGCCATAACATCGAAGATGCGTCTCATCTCTTTACTAATCGTTATGGCATCTAGACCTTCTTGGATGACACCGCAATCACGTAGCGTCCGATAATGCTTGGTTGATTGACTGTCCTCAATAGATAACTCAGACAGATAAGCTTGTAATAGCAAGTCGGCGCGGCTTTCGGTCGCTCGGCCTAAATCGCGAATTTTGTCCTCAGTTAACTGTCCACCACGGCTCATAGATCAAGTCCCTGTTGAGTGTGTGTTTCACTCTCCTTTTCTAAGTAATTCTCATTGATAAACTCAATAATACGATTGATGTACTCCATCTTTCCCGTTACTCGGTATACCTTTTTCTCAGGATTAACCAAGTAAAGAAGTTCATCTTTTTGTAGTTTGTTAAGTAACGCTCCCACTTGCTCATCGTTGGGTTTATTAACACTATTGGTAAACTCTGCCAATTTTTTTAAGCGTGTTGCAAACTCTTGATTATCGTTAACGGTGATTACCAACTTATCCTGCTTTATTATTTTCCCCATATATAGGGTGTCCCCATCTTCATCAGCACTAGCCAGCGCTGTCAATATATCGATGATGGGATAAATATTGTAATGAATATCTTCGAATTCTTTGACGACTCTTTTTTTATCCGTCTCATCTACGGCAATGTTGATACCAGCAAAGACCTCACCTTCACTAAAGGTGGTTAACCTCATGCCTAGTGGCTCTAGAATAGCTGTCATGCGCTCAAAATTATCAGGCATTTTTAACCAGTGATAACCCTCCTCGTCCGTAATGAGACAAATAAACTTGTTTTGTAAGAGTTTTCTAGCAATCGTCATCTCAATCATAAGTCAAAGACTCCGTGAGCTTCCATAGTGGCTTCTTGAGTTAGGGAGGATAAGTCATCGGTTTGAGACAGTCTATAGGTATTACTTTTATCACGACTACAGGCAATGTTATTAGTGAATAAAGGAATAACTGCATCATCAACAACTTGAGGCGCGGCGCACATAGCAGAGACTTTCTGGCTCTTAAGCAGCTCTAATAGTTCTTGAGTATTTTGTGGATCAAGCACACCGATTTCATCAATAAATAGCTTGAGCTCAGTATTAGTAGCCGTTGAAATCATAGATAGTAAAGACAAGTAAATAATAAGTTGAGCTATACGCATGGTACCGTTAGATGACAATGCTTTAAATGAATTGGTTTTCGTTGCAGTTCTTGGCGCTTGACCATGTTGCTTGACCATCAGATCCATTGAGAACTGCTGGGCAAATTTAACATTCAATTTATTCTGCCCAATAAAGTGCTGCACTTTATCTAGGCTGGCAAGTAAATACTCACTTGGCATAGGGTGATGAATGCGCTCAGAGCCCCGCCAATTATCATATGCTTCAGAAAAGTCATCGAGCACTTTATACCACTCGTTATCTTTTATGCTTGAACTGATACTCATCTTAAACTCTTCGATTGCTAAGGCATTTAAGTTGTCACAAATATCGGAGCAGTTTTTATTAATATTTCGAGTAAATTTATTTAAATTATTATCGGCGTTATCTAAGTCATGTTTAAAATTATTTATTTTCTCAGCTTCCACAATATAATGCCCAACGATCATCTCTTTTTTACTTTCGTGTTCGTTGTTCATATAGTCCATAAAAAATCTGGACTGTAAAAACCAGTTAATTTCTGTCGTTCTACCCATAATGTCAGATTGAGACAGTAACGCTTGAAACATCGACTCATTATCAAAGAAGGGTTTTTTGATGGTATCAACCAGCTTAACCCCTTGCTTTATGGTGGTGTCTGCCCGCTCTATGTGACTTTGCATACTGCGTAAGATACGCTCTGTTTGCAAATGCACATCTTCTGCAAGTAAATGGTTCTCTACTTCAGGTGCATTAGCAGGTGATAAACTAGTATTCACATCGATTAAAGCAGAGTTTAACGTTAGCTCTAGCTTTTTAAGGTGCGAGGTTAGATTGAGTTTATCTGCCTCTAGCACACTCAGTCTTTCGGCAGTCTTAGTTATCTTTGCTTGTAACTCATTGAGTAAATGTCGGGTCTCACTAGCATATTGCTCATAAACATGTTGCTGTACAATCAGGCTTGTCTCTAGCTCATTTTTTTGGCTTTCAAGCGCTGCTAACTCTGCATATTCATTTTCAAGAAATATATTATAATCATCAATGCGACGCTTTGCTTGTTCAGCAGTCAAAAGCTTTGAGTCTAAAATCTCGATATCAGCATGTATGCTATTTAGAATACTAGGGTCATAGCCTTCGTTTTCGACTGCTTGGTTTTTACGCATCGTCGCTTCAGCTAAGCGGGTTTCATACTCTGCTTTGGCTTTATCCAATTGAATTGTTAAATCATCTAAACACGCCTGCTTTTCTTGATTTAATTGATCACTATCAACCGTATAAGCTTCATTTAATGCACTTAACTGACTTTGCTCTTCTAGGTTTAGAGCGTCCAGTTTTGTATGGTTAGTCGTTAGCTGGTCATCCAGCGTCTGTATTTGACTTTGTATCTCAGATAAACGCTTTTGCCTTTCCTCTTCTGCCTGAATAAGCAAATAGCGCCCATGATCTTCTAAAGCTTCAATCTCGTTTTCTGTTTTTTGCTCAGCAAGCTGTGATTGAGTAAACTCTTGCTCATTTTGTTTTTTACGTTTATTTAGCTTATTGAGTGTATTTTCTAGTTCAGCCAACTCAGCATTGCTTGAGTCTATCTGTTGCTCATGGCTGAGTATGTCTTGAGCAATGTCAGCATGAGTACGGATATCTGAGCTGGGTATAGCGCTAGTATTCAATCTTAAGCCGTACAAACCGGTATGCACGCTATCAACGACATTAGACTCCTCGTCATCTACCAGCCAATCAGGATTTAAATCTGCTCGATTTAACAATGCAGGATTAATTGTTTTACGTATTTGGTGAACGGCATGATACGACTTGTCGTTTGCTTCACTTTGGATTAAAAAGCTGAACAAGGTATCACCCTGTACCAAAGATTCTAGATGTACCTTATTGTCTTGATGCTGGTTAATAGTGTCATTAATGCGACGTTGTTGGTTTAATTGGCTATCTGTCTCATCCTTTATATCAATCTTTTCTGCCTGTGCTTCTTTTAGCTGAATTTGATGGTCTTTAAGCGTTTTACGTAAGCTGGCTATTTCGCTAATATTGTTATCAATAGCGTTTTGTGAGGACTGGCTAAACGGTAAGTTACTGGCTTGAGTACGCTTAGTCGCTTTTTCTATATTAATGCGTGCAGTCTCACTTTTAATCGCTTCACTTTGCATCTGAAATTGCGACTGTAAACGTTGTTTCTCTTTGGACAGGCTATTTTCTATACTTCGTTGTTTTTCACTGAATTCAAAATCCGTCACGCTCTTGGCTTGATTGATTCTATGGACTGCCTCATCACGCGTTTTTTCAAGGTTGCGAATTTCATCTTTAAATAGTGCTTCAATTTTCTCTAAGTTTGTCTTTGTCTCCTCTAGTTGTATCTTATAAGCTTGCAAACTCTCGCCTTTACTTTTTTTCTGCGCTTGCAAACTGTCTATTTGCGCAACTCGCGCTTTTAACTTAAACATAGGCTCGTGCTGATATTTATCTTGAGTTCCTTGTTCAAACGCCTCTTTTTTATTTTTAAGGTTTTCTAACTCATTTGCCGTTAGCTTAATATCAGCCTCTAGTTTGCCTTTGACGGAGTACCAAGTGGTTTCTTTATCGCCAGCTTCCTTTTTCACACTATGATATTGGGTATCAAGCGTCTTATTTATTTCACCTTTTTCGATAATCTCATTACGAATTTTGGATAGTAAACTTAATGCTTGATGTCTTATGTCAGCCAGCTGCTGTTGATGAGCAATATTGTCATTTAAAGATTGGGTTAATGTCTCGAATTTTGGTTTAAGCGCCTCTATTTGCTGCCACGTTTCGCGCTGACGCACCCATTTGGCGGTATCAATATTCACCGCATCTAACCTCAGCTCATCACTACTTAGCATGTCCTGCGTTTTCATAGCTTCTACTAAGAAAGCACATATATCATCAAATTCCAGCTGAGTTTGAAAAACATTATTAACAATAGGAGAAAAACCAAAAAATGTGGCGTGTGGATCTGACGTAAGGGCATAATCAGGACGATATTTCGCAATGGTTCTACGAGCTTGTGCAGATGTTATTTTTAAGCGTTTCATTGGGCAGTTGCTAATAATCGCTTCATACTCTAGCTGACTGATATTACTTGATACCTGTAGTCCTTGCGACTTAATAGCGCGCATGACCTCCACGCTTCCTTTAAAGTAAAACTCATCATTTCTTTTACCGATAAACCAATCATCTTTATAGCTACTATTGATAAAGTTAAATATCTGCTTTTTATCCTGACTGCTTAAGATGACACAACGTGATTGACCATCTCGTACATATTCATAAACGATATAACTATTATCATAAGGTAGATAAAACTCAATAAAGCTTTTATTCACTTCAGACTTTCTGGCAATAGCACTCAAAGGTACGCCATAAAATGGAGCAATAGCTCCCATTAGAGTCGTTTTACCAGCGGAGTTATGCCCTGTTAAAATACAGTTGTTATCAACATTTAGTAGATGAGCTTGACCTTTTAGATAGCTATTAATCAATGCTACACGGAGTAATCTATTAGGTGATTGCCCTTGTGTGCTTGACTGGGTAATAGGCACATATTCATTAACTTGTGTATTATCTGAGAGTATGTCATGACTAGATGCTGATTGAGAAAAAGTGTTCAAAGGAAATCCTCTATGTCATTCAATTATTAATGCTTCGATGTCATTTAATTCGTCTTTTTTGGATATAAAATTGGATAAATACTATGTACCCAATAATAGACTTATGACGGTTATTTTGCCATAGGTATAGTATTGTTCTTTATAAGTTACATGTTTTGTTTATTTGAAACCTATCAAACTCAAAGTTTTAATACATCTTACAGTCAATATCTCAAAGCAATAAGCAGCCTAACAGGTTGGCTCGTTACTAAGCCATTAAGGTTATAAAGCTGATAGGACTAATTAGTCGAGAATTGAAGAGGCACAATTATATCCTGCTGTCTTGCACTCGAGCAAAGAAGGACTTTGCTAATTCTAGCTCATGACAACCATTTAAAATATAACTTACTAGATGATAGAGCCTTTAATCTTATGGTGTTAGGAATGCCTATAATATCTATATATCGAATAAATCAACCTTACCTTTATAGTTCAAAAAAGCCCTACATACTATTATTGATATAGTATGTAGGGCTTAGGAATTAATTTCATTTCTCTTAGGTGATGTTGTTAATATCAGGGTTTGACGACCTGCCTCTTCTTGGCCAGGTGTCGTAATCACTAATACCTTCTGATAGCCATGCTGAAGTAAAACGTCTTTGGCTTCATTTGACTTGCCCACGCCAAAATGAACATCAATTGGTAAAGCCTTGTAATGAAATTGTTGCATGAGTTCATCCTTGAGCAAGTCAATATTAGGAAGCTTAATGAGTAGTGAGTAGTTTGCTCAAATTTGCTCAGGCTTATAATCAAACCCTTCTTCATCATAAATCTGATAAGTCACATCTAACAATGTTTTTAACAATTCTGATTTGTCAAAATGCCTGACACTCATAACAATAGAAGAAGTTAAAAGACTATCCTCGAAAGGAATATAAACAACCTCCTGACTCCGAAGATGCTCAAGAGTTTTTGGCACGATAGTCAACCCTTCACCTGCTGCTACCAATCCCAAAGCCATATGCAACTCACGCATTTCAGTAAAATAGTTTGCTTTCAGATTGCGCGCCTCAAACAACTCTAATACATAGTCGATAAAACTGGGCCGAGGTGCCATTGGATATAACAATAAATTTTCATTGGTTAAATCCATTAATTTAATACTTTTTAGCTTCTCTTGTGCAAAGCGATGTTTGACAGGAACAGCTACTACTAACCTCTCCTCTCTTAGTAGTAATCGCCTAATAGAAGCATCTTCGAATAACAATCTTCCATAACCGACATCTATTTTACCCTCCACCAAACTTTGCGTTTGCTGCCAAGAATTCAACTCATATAACTTAATCTCTATATTTGGATAAACCTCTCTGAAGCGGGCAATTACTTTCGGTAATATGCCATACAATATCGACGACACAAAACCAATCGATAAGGAATTGTCAAAGCTGCCTTTACGAAAAGTCATCGCACGAAGATCATCTGATTTTTTTATTATCTGAAGAGCATGATCATAAAAAAACTCGCCAGCTTCAGTAAGTTTCAAAGGGCGATTATCCCTATCAATGAGCGTGACACCTATCTCTTCTTCTAACTGTCTTATCTGACGGCTTAACGGTGGCTGTGAAATAAACAAACGCTCTGCTGCCTTATTGAAACTCTTTTCCTCTGCTACTGCTACAAAGTAGCGTAAATGTCTCAATTCCATTGAACGTTGTTCCTTGAGTGACCTATGAGCTATTTTCCAGCATCTTTAATAATTTAGAAATAGACTTTTTAAAAAACAGCAACATTGAAGGTAATGTATTTTTAGGTTATCGATACCTAAAGAACATAACATGATGAAGGTTAGTTATCAAAATACCTAAAAGGTATCGATAACAGACTAAATAGGTCTTAGACATGTCGTTATCTAATAACTATAGTTCTTATTAAGCATATGGAAGCATCATTTATTTAATAGGGACTGTCATGATTCGTTCAATTAATACTTTATTGGTACCGATACCTACTATAAGGGCTCATAAGCTCGCTTGTACCGTTATGAACGAACAAGTTCTAGTCTTGGTGCACATTCAAACAGAAGATGGCTATGAAGGTTGGGGCGAAGCGACCACTATTGGCGGTCTAAGCTACGCAGAAGAAAGCCCTCATAGTATCAAGACTAATATCGACACCTACTTTACTCCTCTTTTATTAAAAGAGCAGCCCACTAGTACAGCAAAAGCTATGCAGCTGCTAAATCTTCATATCAATAGCAACCGCTTTGCAAAGTGTGCCATCGAAACTGCCCTCCTAGACATTGAAGGCAAGCGCCTAAATCTGCCAGTAAGTGAGCTGCTTGGTGGCCGAGTTCGTGACCGTATAGAAGTAGCTTGGACTCTTGCCAGCGGTAATACAGCGACTGATATAGCAGAAGCTAAACACATGATTGAGCAAAAGCGCCATCGCATTTTTAAATTAAAAATCGGTAGCAACCCGATTATTGATGATGTTGATCATGTACTAGCTATAAAAAAAGCCCTACCTGATTGCCGCATTACCGTTGATGTCAACCAAGCATGGACAGAACTTAATGCAATGCAAGGCATTAGCCTATTGCAAGCTGGCGGCGTTGACTTAATAGAACAACCTATCTCAATGCGCAATAAAGCCGCACTAAAACGCCTAACAGAGCATTTTGATGTGGCCATTATGGCGGATGAAATTGTCCAAGACCCACAAAATGCCTTTCATTTAGCAGCAGATAATTGTGCTGACGTCTTTGCCGTGAAAATCAATCAAGCAGGCGGATTAAAAGCTGCATGCTTAATCGGACAAATGGCACATCTAGCAGGTATCGAGCTTTATGGTGGCACTATGCTTGAAGGACCTATCGGTACGGCAGCATCCGCCCATGTGTTCTCAACCTATCCCAGTCTAAATTTTGACACAGAACTGTTTGGTCCTTTGTTATTAACTGACGACGTTTTAGCACAGCCTCTTGATTATCAAAATTTTGGATTGAGTGTACCTACGGGCGCAGGCCTTGGTATAGAAGTAGATAGCGATAAGGTCTATCACTACGCTAAACAAGCAGTCCCTGCGTTACCTAAACCTTCAAAGGCACAAACTTCTACTAATACTCAAACTGAAACGCTGTAAAAGTCAGCCAAATTATCTTTCATCACGTATAAGGAAATAATTATGTTATACCACGTCAGAATGGATGTCTTAATCCCAACAGATATGGATGCCGATAAGGTCAACGAGCTTAAAGCTACAGAAAAAGCACTGTCACAAAAGCTCCAAGAGCAAGGTAAATGGCGTCATATTTGGCGTATAGCAGGTCAGTACTCTAACTTCAGCATCTTTGATGTTGAAAGTAATGAAGAGCTACACGAGATTATGATGTCACTGCCACTTTATCCGTACATGAAAGTTGAAGTGACACCGTTATTACGTCACCCATCATCTGTTCGTAGTGATGACAGCTAAATCAAGGCATTAAATCTGTAATCAGAATCTATAAAAGGTGGGTAAGAATACTCACTGTAGTTACCCCTTAATAAAACAGTCCTCAACAAGGAGAGAGACATGGAACGCAGCCAAATTGAAGCATTAGCCACTCAGTTCATCAAAGGCAAAATCGACTTCCCTGAACAAGTAAATCCACGTGTACAAGAGATTGTATTACGTATTGTGACCGACCTTATGCAAACCATTAATGACTTAAAAATAACCGCCGATGAGTATTGGTCTGGGGTTGAGTTCATTGGTGATTTAGGCAAAGAAGCCGGTTTGTTATCACCAGGTCTTGGTTTTGATCACTTCATGGATTTAATGATTGAAGAAGATTTAAAAGAAGCAGGATTGGATGGCGGGACTGTACGTACTATTGAAGGCCCTCTCTATGTCGCTGGCGCACCAGAAGAAAAAGGGTTTGCACGTCTTGATGACGGTACAGATATTGATAATGGCACGGTGCTATTTATGCAAGGCACTGTTTATGGTGAAAATGGAAAACCTCTTCCAAACGCAAAGGTAGAAGTATGGCATGCCAACAGCTTAGGTAACTACTCTTTCTTTGATGAATCACAGTCTCACTTCAACTTGCGTCGTAGCATCATTACAGATGAGAACGGCAATTATGCATTCCGCAGCATCGTTCCGCTAGGTTACTCGGTACCACCAGAAGGAATGACGCAAAAAGTATTGGGCGCGCTAGGACGTCATGGTCATCGCCCAGCTCACATTCATTTCTTCGCCAGTGCTGACGGTCATCGCAAACTGACCACGCAGATTAACATCGATGGCGATGAGTACCTATGGGATGACTTTGCTTTTGCAAGCCGCGAAGGTTTGGTACCAGAGGTAACGATGGTCGAAGATGCGGACAAGCTAAAAGAAAAAGCGCTGGATAAGCCTTACGCAAGTATCGACTTTGACTTTCATTTAGTAAAAGACATTGACCAAGCTGTACAAGGCAGCGAAGTAGAACGCCGCCGTGCTCAAGGTTAATGAGCACTCATATTAAATAGCATTAATTAATTGATCACTACTAGCGACTTACGTTTGATATGCCCTCAGTTGCCGTATCAAACGTAAAATTCTAATCTCATTTTATATCGTCATTATACAAGGAAGGCAGCCATGAGCGAGCGTATCAATTTAGTACCTGAAGGATCAGACATCACTATTGATGATTTTTTAGAAGAGAACAGTGAAAAAGGGATTTATCGTCTGCATCGTAGCGCCTTCACTAACGAAGAGCTGTTCGAGCTTGAGATGAAGTACATCTTTGAGAGCAACTGGGTCTATTTGGCTCATGAGTCTCAAGTTCCTGATAACAATGACTACTACACCTCATACATCGGTCGTCAGCCCGTGATTCTTGCCCGCAATAAAGAAGGCGAGCTGCATTGCATGATTAACTCATGCTCACATCGTGGTGCACAGCTCTGCCGTCATAAGAAAGGCAATAAAGCCACTTACACTTGCCCGTTTCACGGTTGGACTTTTAACAACTCAGGTAAGCTGCTTAAAGTTAAAGACCCAAGACACGCCGGCTACCCAGAATGTTTCAATAAAGAAGGTTCACACGACCTAAAACAAGTGAAAATGGCCAATTATAAAGGCTTTATCTTTGCTAGCTTAAATGATGATGTTCAGTCAATTGAAGACTGGCTTGGCGGCTCTACCAAAATTCTTGACATGATTGTCAATCAGTCGCCAGAAGGTCTAGAAGTTCTACGCGGCACATCAACCTATACTTTTGATGGTAACTGGAAACTGCAAGCTGAAAACGGTGCTGATGGCTATCACGTATCAGCTGTGCATTGGAATTATGCGGCTACCACTGCACGTCGTAAAGAACAAGAAGCAGTCAAAGAAGACAACATCAAAGCCATGAACGCTGGAAAATGGGGACGTCAAGGTGGCGGTTTCTACTCTTTTGAAAACGGACACATGCTGTTATGGACACAGTGGGAAAACCCACAGGACCGTCCAAACTATGCCTATCGCGATGATTATGTCGCTAAATACGGTGAAGCAATGGCGGACTGGATGATTGGACGTTCACGTAACTTATGCCTATATCCAAACGTCTACATTATGGATCAGTTCAGCTCACAAATTCGTATGCTCCGCCCTATCGCGGTTGACAAAACTGAAGTCAGCATATGGTGTATCGCACCAAAAGGCGAAAGCGATGAGTCACGTGCACGCCGTATCCGTCAGTATGAAGATTTCTTTAACGTTACTGGTATGGCAACACCTGATGACTTAGAAGAGTTCCGCTCATGCCAAGAAGGTTATAACGGTATCAAACTTGAATGGAATGATATGTGCCGAGGCTCCGAGCACTGGATTCAAGGAGCAGATGAAGGCGCTGCCGCTATTGACTTAAAACCTTTAATGAGCGGTGTTAAGACTGAAGATGAAGGGCTATATACCGTCCAACATCGCTACTGGCATGAAGAGATGAAAAAAGCTCTAGAGCAAGAGCAGCAGCTACACGGTGCTAATAGCGACTAATACATTTTTATTATTACTCTGCTATTTATTGTAGAACTGACAAAAAATAAGGATATCAATCATGAAAAACACAACTGTTAACATTGAAGACATTAGACAGTTTCTATACCGTGAAGCGCGTTTATTGGATGAGAAAAAATGGGAAGAATGGCTCACTTATTACGATGAAGACTGCCCTTTCTGGATGCCAAGTTGGGATGATGATGGTCAGCTCATCAGCGACCCACAACGAGAAATTTCGCTGATTTATTATCCGGACCGCCGTGGTCTTGAAGATCGTATCTTCCGCATCGAGACTGAGCGCTCATCAGCGACCATACCTGATACACGTACCACGCACAATTTATCAAATATTGAATTACTCGAAAACAATGACGGTATTGTGACGGTACGTTTCAACTGGATCAACAAGTCCTTTCGCTATCACGAGACCAATACCTATTGGGGTTACTCTCAGTACAAAATAGACATGACTCAAGACCAACCAAAAATTTTGGATAAGTATGTGGTCTTAAAAGACGACTATGTGCATCAAATCATGGATGTCTATCACGTCTAATCATTATTCACTCATTACTTAATCACTAGCTTTTAATCAATACGTGTTGAAAAGGGATATTTCTCATGGAATATAATATTGCTCTACAGTTCGAAGATGGCGTCACGGGCTTCATCAAATGTGAAGCCGACGAAACAGTTGCCGAAGCAGCGTATCGTCAAAAATTTAATATCCCTGTGGACTGCCTAGATGGTGCTTGCGGTACTTGCCGTTGCCATTGTGAATCTGGCAGCTATGACATGCACCCTGATATGTATATCGAAGATGCACTCACAGAAGCTGAAGCTGAAGAAGGTTATGTACTCACCTGTCAGATGATTCCTGAAAGCGACTGCGTGATCAAAGTACCAACCTCCTCTGAAGCTTGCAAAGTTGGCAAGTCTGTATTCAAAGGCAAACTACAGCAACTGAATGTACTGTCTGAGTCTACCATTCACTTTGGCGTCGAAGTCGATAATCCAGATGCGCTAGTATTTTTGCCAGGCCAGTATGTCAATGTCAGTATTCCTGATTCTAACGAGACACGCTCCTATTCATTTAGCTCTATACCTAGTGCCAATCAGGCCGAATTTGTCGTCCGCAATATTCCTAACGGCAAAATGAGCACCTTTTTATCTGATACTGCAACTATAGGCCAAGAGATTAATTTTGAGGGTCCATTTGGTAGCTTTTACCTGCGCCCTCTAATCCGCCCGACCCTATTTCTAGCAGGCGGTACCGGTATCGCGCCTTTTTTATCGATGCTAAAAAGTTTAGAAGTGTCTGGTGCTCATCATCCTGTCAGGATGGTCTACGGCGTCACCAACGATTTTGATCTGATAGAAGTCGAGAAACTAGAAGAAGTAAAACAAAACCACCCTTGGTTTGACTACCGCACCTGTGTCGCCACAGAAGATAGTAGTCATGAGCGTAAAGGTTATGTTACCGGTCATGTTGATAATGAGTGGCTGAACGATGGTGACGTCGATGTGTACTTGTGTGGTCCGTTAGGGATGGTGGATGCGGTGAGTAATTGGTTAGACAGCAGTAATCTAAAACCGTGCAATTTTTACTATGAAAAATTCACGCCCAGTGAACAATAACATAGCTTAGCCGTATTACTCTACTAGCAAAGCATGAGCAAGATTTTTAGGAGACTGTCATGAGTAAAAGATTTGATAATAAAGTATGTATCGTTACTGGTGCCGCCCAAGGCATCGGGCGCGGAGTCGCATTACGCTTAGCAAGTGAGGGCGGAAAAATCGTCATGGCAGACTTTTCTCCATTAGTAGAAGAGGTGCTGGCTGAAATCATTGCTAATGGTGGACAAGCCGTTACCATTCAAGCTGACCTTGAAACCCGTCAAGGTGCTAAAGAGGCTATTGATAAGGCACTTGATAGCTATGGGCGTATCGATATATTAGTCAACAATGTCGGCGGCGCAATATGGATGAAACCTTTTACCAGCTTCTCTGAAGCAGAAATCCAAAAGGAAATCAGTCGCTCATTATTTCCAACATTATGGTGTTGTCATGCGGTATTACCAACCATGGTCAAACAGCAGTCAGGCATTATTGTTAATGTGTCCTCTATCGCTACTCGTGGTATCAACCGCATACCCTACTCGACAGCGAAAGGCGGCGTGAACGCCATGACCGCATCGCTCGCTTTTGAGTATGCAAACGATGGCATCCGTGTGAATGCCGTGGCAACTGGCGGTACTGAAGCGCCGCCCAGAAAGATTCCACGTAACGCCAAACCATTAACTGATGATGAAAAATCATGGATGAATGCGGTGGTTGATCAGACCATTGATCGCACCTTTATGAAACGCTACGGCACGATAGATGAACAAGTCAATGCCATCTTGTTTTTAGCATCCGATGAGTCTTCTTATATTACTGGTAGTACCATTCCTGTAGGCGGTGGCGACGAAGGCTAATAATAAATCTGTCAATCAGTAGCATGCATCTTAATTTGCAACCCCGTAACGAATGCTAATTTGCAAGGAAGCAATATGGCCTCTGTAATCCAAACCTTAAAAAACGACTGGTCGCTCTCTGCATCGGTTGCAGGGTTCTTAGCGGTTCTTATTTCCTATGCAGGTCCTTTGATTATTTTTTTTCAGGCCGCACAAGCCGCACAAGTATCGGATGCCATGATGGCGTCTTGGATTTGGGGTGTCTCCATTGGTGCTGCCATTCCTGGTATTTATTTATCTATTAAATATAAAACACCGGTTATTACAGCATGGTCCGCACCTGGTACCGCTTTACTGGTTACCCTATTTCCACAGATGAGTATTAATGAAGCTGTTGCCGGTTATATCATCTCAGCGATTGTCATATTTATTATTGGAGCGACAGGTTACTTCGACAAAATATTAAAATGGATTCCTAACGGTATTGCCGCTGGCATGATGGCAGGCATCCTATTTCAGTTCGGCTTAGAATTATTTAAAGCCACTGATAGCATGCCATTTATCGTCTTTAGCATGCTCGGTTGCTATTTATTAGCCAAACGCTTTTCGCCGCGCTATACGATGATCTGGGTGTTGATATGCGGTGTTATCTTAAGCGTCTTACTTGGCAAAATGAACCCTGTCCATTTCGATTTAGCCGTTACCATACCTAATTTTATTGCACCTGAATGGTCGTGGAACTCAACGTTTAACCTCGCTATACCACTCATCCTTGTGAGCTTAACTGGTCAATTCTTACCCGGCATGGCTATTTTAAATCTAAGTGGCTATGACACGCCAGCCAAGCCTATTGTGAGTGTTACAAGCCTCGCCTCTTTAGCAGTTGCATGTGTTGGTGGTATCACTATCGTACTTGCCGCTATCACAGCCGCGCTTTGTACTGGCAAAGATGCGCATGAACTTAAGGAAAAGCGCTATATCGCAGGTGTCGCTAATGGCATCTTCTATTTATTTGGCGGTTTATTTGCTGGCAGTATCGTTATGGTATTTAGCCTATTACCAAAGGAATTGGTCGCCGCCTTAGCTGGCCTTGCATTAATCGGTGCCATTTCTGCCAATATTACGCTCGCTATGAAAGATGACGGTCAAAAAGATGCGGCGTTAATTACGTTTTTAGCGACAGCATCGGGTATGAGCTTTTTAGGATTAAGCTCTGTGTTTTGGGGGATTCTTATAGGCATGATTGCTCATCATATTTTGACCAAAAAGCGCCTACTACCAACCTCACTTACTTCATTAACAACCTCTAATAATGAAACTCATTAAGAGTAAGTCTCTTACGAAAAAAAATTAAGTAGTGTCAGAGCAATGAGTCCAATCCATGTACCACTTATTAATTTTGAAGACATTACCCCATATGAATTTTTATAGGATATAAATATGATTAATAAAGCTGATAAAAGTATCTCTGACGTACTTAGTCAAATTAAAGATGGCGCCACCATCATGATTGGCGGCTTTGGTACAGCAGGTCAACCCGCTGAACTCATTGATGGGCTTATTAATTTGGGCGTAAAAGATTTGGTCATCATTAATAATAATGCCGGTAACGGCGACCATGGCCTTGCCAAACTCTTAAAAACAGGTGCTGTGCGTAAGATAATTTGCTCTTTTCCCCGTCAATCAGACTCTTGGGTATTTGATGAGCTTTATCATGCTGGCAAGATTGAACTGGAGCTAGTACCACAGGGTAATCTGGCTTGCCGTATTCAAGCAGCTGGTATGGGGCTCGGTGCAGTATATACGCCAACAGGCTTTGGCACTTTACTCGCGGAAGGTAAAGAGACTCGTCATATCGATGGTAAAGACTATGTTCTTGAATATCCGATAAAGGCTGATTTTGCCTTAATTAAAGCCAATAAAGGCGATCGCTGGGGCAACTTGGTGTACCGCAAGTCTGCACGCAACTTTGGTCCAATCATGGCAATGGCAGCTGACGTAACTATCGCTCAGGTATCTGAAACGGTGGATCTTGGTGAGCTTGATCCTGAAAACGTTATTACACCGGGTATTTTTGTGCAGCATGTGGTGCAAATCCAGCCTGCTAGTACCGAACCTGCTAGCACAGCAACTACAACCACCGCTTAATACTGCCAATTATAAGGAGCGTCATCATGAGCCATACTTCCTACACCGCTTTGACACGCGATCAAATCGCCGAGCGCGCTGCACAAGATATTCCAGATGGTGCCTATGTCAATTTAGGTATCGGACTACCGACTAAGATTGCCCAATACTTACCGGATAATAAAGATGTCTTTTTGCATTCAGAAAACGGTTTACTAGCTTTTGGACCACCACCTGCCAAAGGCGAAGAGGATCCCGAGCTAATTAATGCCGGAAAAGAATATGTCACCATGCTCGATGGCGGCAGCTTCTTTCATCATGGCGACTCTTTTGCGATAATGCGCGGTGGTCATATCGACATTTGTGTATTGGGCGCGTTTCAAGTGGCTGCCAATGGCGACTTAGCCAACTGGAGCACCGGTGCAGAGGATGCAATACCTGCTGTTGGCGGCGCTATGGACTTAGCCGTCGGTGCCAAAAAAGTCTTTGTGATGACCAATCACACCACCAAGACGGGCGACCCTAAAATCGTCAGCAAGCTTACCTATCCTGTGACTGGTAAAAATTGCGTTGATCGCATTTATACTGATCTATGTGTCATTGATGTCACTAATAAAGGTTTAGCAGTCACTGAAATGGTTGATGGCATGAGCTTTTCGGACTTACAGGCCTTGACGGGCGCCACACTGACTGATGCCACTACAGTAAAATAATAATAAGGATAATATCTACAATGGATAACTTAACAAACGCTTATATCATTGACGCCATTCGCACCCCTTTTGGTCGCTACGGCGGCGGTCTAGCAACTGTACGTGCAGATGACTTAGGCGCTATACCAATTAAGGGGCTAATCGAACGTAATGTTAATGTCGACTGGGTACAAGTAGATGACGTCATCTATGGCTGTGCCAACCAAAGCGGCGAAGACAATCGCAACGTCGGACGTATGTCATCTCTTCTTGCAGGCGTACCCTATCAAGTGCCAGCCACCACAGTGAACCGCCTATGCGGCTCATCAATGGATGCGTTAGCGATAGCGGCGCGTGCGATTAAAACAGGTGAAGCGCATCTAATTATTGCAGGTGGTGTTGAAAGCATGAGTCGTGCGCCATTTGTAATGGATAAGTCAGATCAAGCGTTTGGTCGTAGTCAAAAGCTTGAAGATACCACTATGGGCTGGCGCTTTATCAATCCAAAGCTTGATGAGCTATATGGCACGGAGACTATGCCGCAAACCGCCGAAAATGTCGCCGAACAGTTCAATGTCAACCGTGCTGACCAAGATGCCTTTGCGCTACGTAGCCAACAACGTACCGCAGCGGCGCAAGAGTCAGGATTCTTCAAAGAAGAGATTACCCCTGTCGTCATCCCACAACGTAAAGGCGAGCCTGTCACCGTCGATACTGATGAGCATCCTCGCGCTGATACTACACTTGAAAAGTTGTCCAAACTGCGTCCTATCGTAACTGCAGATGGTACGGTGACAGCTGGCAACGCTTCTGGGATCAATGATGGTGCGGCAGCCTTCCTAGTAGCGTCAGAGCAGGCGGTGAAAGAGTTTAATCTAAAGCCGCGTGCACGTATTATAGGGGCAACTACCGTAGGCGTTGAGCCGCGTATCATGGGTTTTGCCCCAGCACCCGCAATGAAAAAACTGCTTAAGCAAACAGGACTAACGCTTGATGAGATGGATGTCATTGAATTAAACGAAGCCTTTGCCGCCCAAGCTCTAGCTTGCACACGTGACTTAGGGTTAGCTGATGATAGCGAGCGCGTCAATCCTAACGGCGGTGCGATTGCCCTTGGTCATCCACTCGGCGCCTCAGGTGCACGTTTGATCTTAACCGCCCTTAATCAACTGGAAAAAACAGGTAAGCGTTATGCTATCTGCTCAATGTGTATCGGAGTTGGACAAGGTATCGCGATGATTATTGAGCGTGTTGAGAATATATAGATAGCTCAAAAAATAGATGCACTCATTGATAGGCAAAAACCAATACCTTACTCACATGACAATCACAAACAAGGACGTTCATCATGCCTGAATTTGACAATAAAGATATAACGCTAAACTATGCCACTTTTGGTGATAGCAGTAACCCTGCTCTGATATTCTCCAACTCTTTAGGTACCAGCTATCATATGTGGCAGCCACAAATCGATGCTTTGCAAAACGATTATTTTATCATCTGCTATGACACTCGTGGCCATGGTAAATCTTCCGCACCAAGAGGTCCTTATAGTTTCGATCAGCTTGGACAAGACGTCATTGATTTGCTTGATTATCTGAACATAGGTAAAGCATTTTTTTGTGGCATTTCTATGGGCGGTATGACTGGTCAATGGTTAGCTATCAATCACCCTGACCGCTTTCATCACTTGATGCTATGCAATACCGCCGCGAAGATTGGCAATGAGGCATCATGGGTAGATCGCGCGCACTTGGTACGTGAGCAAGGTCTAGATCCTATCGCCGCTACAGCCGCTCCGCGTTGGTTCACAGCAAGTTTTATCGATAATCATCCTGATGTAGTCGCAGCATTGTCCAGCGCTCTCGCGGCTGGCAGTAGCGAGGGTTATGCCAGCTGCTGCGAGGCGTTATCTGTCGCGGATACTCGCGAGCAACTAAAAGATATTCGCGTACCTATCACCGTGGTGGCAGGTACCGAGGATCCAGTAACGACGGTTGCCGATGGTCAATATATGGTCGATCATATCCCCCACTCTACGCTTGCGACTATCGATGCCTCGCATATCTCCAATATTGAACAGCCTGAAGCCTTCAATCAACTAGTAAGGCAGTATTTGCATGATCAATAACTCTATTGCGGATTAAAAATTTTTATAAAACGTGAGAATAGAAAAGTAATTACAAGGAAGACACATCAATCAACCAACAAACCATCATTCAAGGAAGAAAGTATGAAACGATCATTATTATCATTGGCTGTCGGTATTATGGCCTGTAGCACCTTTAGCGCTCATGCCAACATCAACATCGATAAAGAAGTTAAAAGTGTTGAAAACAAAGTGATTGAATGGCGTCGAGATATTCATAAGCATCCTGAGCTGGGCAATAGAGAAACCCGCACTGCCGCTATTGTTGCCAAGCACCTAAAATCACTAGGTATGCAGGTCGAAACTGATATCGCACATACAGGCGTTGTTGGATTTTTGAAGGGTGCGAAACCTGGCCCTACAGTGATGCTACGCGCAGACATGGATGCCCTACCCGTTACCGAAAAGGCGGACGTACCATTTAAATCAACCATTGTGACCAAGTACATGGGTGAAGAAGTTGGCGTGATGCACGCCTGCGGGCACGATACTCATGTCGCTATGCTTATGGGCACGGCTGAAGTACTAGCTGCGGTTAAAAATGAATTGCACGGCAATATTATGTTTGTGTTTCAGCCTGCTGAAGAAGGTGCCCCTGAGGGTGAAGAAGGCGGTGCTGAGCTTATGTTAAAAGAGGGTATATTTAAAAAGTATAAGCCTGAGGTGGCGTTTGGGTTACACATCACATCGAGTTTAAATAGTGGAAAAATTGGTTACCGAAGTGGCCCTGTTATGGCGAGTGCTGATAGCTTCGATATAACAGTAAATGGTAAGCAAACACATGGTTCAGCACCTTGGAACGGGGTCGATCCTATTTCAACTGCAGCGCAAATCGTAACCGGCGTGAATCATATAGTCAGCCGTCAAATTGATATTACCAAAGAGCCTGCCATTGTCTCCTTTGGTAAAATAGACGGCGGTGTACGCAACAATATTATTCCAGATAATGTCAATATGATTGGCACTATTCGTAACTTTGACATGGATAATCGCGAGCAGATTTTTAGTAATATAAAGACGACGGCAACTCATATAGCAATGGCATCGGGCGCCAAAGCTGACGTCAAAATCAACAAAGGTTATCCGGTCACGATTAACAACCCAGACCTTACCACGCAAATGTTACCGACGCTCAAAAACGTAGCAGGTACAGACAATGTATTAGAGATACCTAAAATAACAGCATCCGAGGATTTCTCCTTTTATGCTCAAGAAGTACCTGGTTTATTTTTCTTTTTAGGTGGGACACCAGCAGGCCAAGACCCAGCTAAAGCCCCCTATAACCACTCTCCCTACTTCTACGTAGATGAATCGTCATTTAAAGTGGGTACAAAAGCGCTTAGTCAGTTAGCAATAGATTATCTGGCTATGAAAAAGTAACTCTATAGTCAATTCGTTATAAAAACGATACAGCGAGACTGGTATAAATGGATTTCTTGAATCAATACTTAAATCCGTAAAGATATGGGTTTAAAAATAAATTCTTATCTATTTTTACCGTTAATTTATACTTTATAGACGACATATAGTCTAATCCAAATAAAACCGATACAATATTTATAACAATCTTAATTAATGAAATAAACAATGACTTATTCAATAGACTATCGCAAACAGGTACTTTCTAGCATCGCTGATGGCATGACCATACGAGAAGCTGCGCTGTTTTATGGACTTAGCACCAGCACCATTCACAGCTGGCAGCAGAACCTAACTCCTAAAACAACCAGAAATAAAGCACCAACTAAAATACCTGATGACGCATTGATTGAAGACGTAAAAACATATCCAGATGATTATAACTATGAAAGAGCTCGTCGCTTGAACTGTAGTAAGACTGGCATCTTTAATGCTTTAAAGCGTCTTGGTATCAGTCAAAAAAAAGACCTTAGAACATCCAAAAGCGTGTCCGATAAAAAGAGCAGTATTCCAGAATAAGCTTGATAGCTTTACGCAGCAAGGCTACCCCATTGTCTATATGGATGAAAGCGGCTTTGAGGC
>NZ_JBEOPC010000024.1:0-52335 GCF_040309765.1 Psychrobacter sp. TB20-MNA-CIBAN-0197 | reverse complement strand
CTGCAATTTTCACTTAGACTAGAACTATTTTAGCTATCAGCAGTGCGCATTTGTGAATGTTCAACACGCCCTATTATCTACTCCTTCTTTAATCATTTATTAAGACAGTTAGCCGTTATGAAATTATATCGCCCGCATTTATTGAAGCACAGTCTGAACGTCGCCAACCGTATCCGTCAGACCGCAAGTGTCGCTGGATTATCGGCGCTGCGTGTGGCGAAAGGTGAAAAACCTGATGCGTATCTACTCAAAGAAACCTTCGAGCAATTGGGCACCACTTATATCAAAATTGGACAGTTTATCGCTAGTACGCCATCCTTGTTTCCGCGTGAATACGTCGAGGCTTTCCAAGGGTTTTTGGATCAGACCACGCCGTTGCCTTATAGTTATATTGCACAAGTATTACGCGAAGAGCTAGCGGTTGATGGCTTAACACTAGAGGAGCGTTTTGCCGATATTGAAGAGCAGCCATTAGCCTCCGCCTCCATTGCGCAAGTGCATGTCGCCCGCCTCCATAACGGTGATGAAGTGGTGCTCAAGGTACAAAAGCCTGGAGTTGAGACGATCATGCAGACCGATTTGGGCGTGCTACACGGCGTCACTAAGCTGCTTGAGCTGCTGATGCCCTCGATGAAGTTTGCTAGCATCGCGCCTATTATTGATGAGATCCGCTTGCGCATGCTCGCCGAAACGGACTTTATCGCGGAAGCCAAAAACATTCGTGATTTTCAGCAGTTTTTGAGCGTTTCAGGTAATACTCGGGTGGTTGCGCCAACCGTCTATGATGAGCTGACTACCAAGCGCGTATTAACGATGAGCCGATTACACGGCGTCTCTATGATTGATGAGCGCGCGATGCGCCAGTATTGTAATGACCCGGCGCAAGTGATGGCAGATACTTTGAATACTTGGTTTGCAAGCTTAATGCTCTGCAACAGCTTCCATGCTGATTTGCACGCGGGCAATCTGATGCTACTGACTGATGGTCGTATTGGCTTTTTAGACTTTGGTATCGTCGGTAAATTAAAAGCGCAGAGCTGGCGCGCTTGCATGGGTATGATGCAAGCGCTGCAGGATAATGACTATCGGGCGATGGCGCAGTATATGATCGATATGGAGATGACCAAAGGCGAGAATCATGTTGATGTCTCTTCGTTAGCAGCGGACTTACAGCGCATGATGCAGACGATTATGGCAGAAGATATTGCCTTTACCAGCGGTGTCCCTTTTAATACCAAAGAGCAAGCGGATGAGCTCAATAAGATGATGCTAGAGATCGTCGAAGTCGGTAAGCGCCACGGTATTCACTTTCCGCGTGATTTTGCATTGTTGACCAAGCAGCTATTATATTTTGATCGCTTTATGCGCACTTTAGCTCCAGATATGGATATGTTTAGCGATCATAGAGTTGCTATGTTAGGTCGACCTGATAGCATAAGCGAATAAAGGCAGATAGCGACGAGTTAAAGCGCCACAACATTTTTATATGGAATCTATTATATTTAGACCTCTGAAATGATATAAATATAGCAGGGTATGGACACCAAGGACGATGGGTTATGAGCAAAAACTGCAATAAACGAGCGCAGCGGTCATGGCAACGAGGATTGCTATGACGCGGGTTTGTTTCAAGTGTTTGGGTACAATGTTGGTCCGGCTATGTTAAAGGCCTCAACGCGCCGCCTGATTCCTTCGATTACCAACGAAACCGTTATCGCGTGGATAGGGCTTTATTGCCTAGCCGTGGTCATGGGTTATGGGCGTTTTTTATTTACCGCAACCTTGCCTGATATCATGAGCGAGCTTTCACTGAGCACAACGATCGCTGGATGGTTGGCATCGGTGAATTATATGGGCTATTTTATTGGTTCATTGATAGCGATGTTTGTGCCCCATCGCTTAACGTGGCGCGCCTTAATACTCGGTACTTTATTGAGTATCATCACCACTTTACTTTTGTTTTTGCCAAACTTGCCTTTAAGCCTTTGGTATGTCATCCGTTTATTCGCAGGAATTGCCAGCGGCATCGGCATGATACTAGGCTCCTCTTTTATTATCCAAAGCTTTAGTACTCATAAACGCTCCTTACTATCGACGGTGCATTATGCCGGTATCGGTGTTGGTATTAGCGCCTCAGCCATTCTGACTTGGTGGCTACTTAACCTTGATCTGCATTTTTATAGTATTTGGCTAGTGGCCGGACTGACAAGCTTACCTTTGCTGGTTTTGCTCTACGCTATTCGCCCGGATGGTGTTTCGCAAGGTAACGCGCTAAACAAAAAGCCCTCTATAAAACAGACGTATATCAATTTTAAGCGTTCGCTCTACGAGGCGATGGTGGGTCAAGCCAAAGCGGTTCTGCTATTGTCATTGAGCTATGTGTTGGCAGGGTTTGGTTATATCACCTCAGCGACTTTTCTGCCGGTAATGGCGGTAAAACAGCTACCGACGCAGACTCATGCCGGACTACTGATTTGGTTAGTGGTTGGGGTGTTTGCTATGCTCTCTAACCCGCTATGGGGCGCGCTAGCTAAGCGTATCGGCGAGACCAAAACCTTGATCGGTTTGACGCTCTTGCAGGCTTTAGGGATGTTCGTGCCGCTATGGTTTGCCGGTGCGTTTGGCTTATATATCAATGCGGCTATTTTGGGTGCGACCTTTGTCGGTATCGTCTCCATGACCTTAAATATTATAAAAAATATAAACCCCGCTTACTCTAATTTGTTAATAGGATTAGCAACTTTGGCGTATGCAGTAGGGCAGTTCTTAGGGCCGTTAGTGACTGTCGCTTTGGCTGGTGCAAAAGACAACTTCGATGCTGGATTACTAGTAGCGGGAGCCGGATTGCTGCTTGGACTGGTATTGATCTTAAGCTTTAGTCGGCAGATGAAGCAAGTACGCCAAGGCTCGTAAGCCAAAGCCGGAGCGTGCAAGTTATACAATACTGCGACAAAAGACCTCTCGCAGCTCAAAGCTAGTATGAACTTGCGCCACGCCTTCGATGCGATTCAGCCTATGTAATAAAAACTCTTCATAATGCGCCATGTCCCGTACGCGTACTTTAATCAAGTAGTCCTCAGTACGGCCGGTGACAATGCTGCAGCTCATCACCTCCTCAAAGCTTCGTATTTTACGCTCGAATTGCTCAAAGCGCTCAGCGGTATGGCGATCCATGCTAATCGCAATAAACACCGCCAGTGGATAGCCTAATTTGTATGCATCAGTTTGAGTATGGTAGCCGGTAATGATGCCGTTATCTTCTAGGCGTTTGACTCGGCGAGCACACGGGGTAGCCGAAAGGTTGACACGCTCAGCCAGTTCAGTGATGCTGATACGCGCGTCCGTCTGTAATAACTGCAATAGATGTCTATCAATCTCATCGAGAGGAAAGCTGAGTGGATGATTTTGCGTCATAGGATTATTATTCATATTAGACATTATTTACCTTAAAATTAGAGGTTTTAGCCAATTATAATTAAATGATTAAGGTTAATCACTAATATAGACAATTAATTTATCAAATTAAGCCGTATTTCACTTCGCAAACCTTGTTATTATAATGGCATCACTTTTGGTTTTGTTTTATGATAAAGCTAAGGTTAAAGCAACTAAACATTAAGGATAAGGGTAACTGCTCTTCATTGAGTCAACACTTTATCCAGATGATTTATCTATCGATCGAACTCTATTCATTTTAGGGACACCTTTTATACCGTTAAGGAACTGTTATGTCTGCAACCACCACTCGCACCGCTAAGATTACACCTAAGCATGCCGCTTTTGACTTTCGCAAGTATCGTCCCTTTGCCTTTGCGCCGCTATTATCGGATCGTACTTGGCCAAGTAAAACGATTGAAAAAGCGCCAATGTGGGCCAGTGTCGATCTGCGTGATGGTAACCAAGCCTTGATTGATCCGATGACGATTGAACAAAAAATGCGTTTTTTTAAGACCTTAGTCGAGGTTGGTTTTAAAGATATAGAGATCGGCTTTCCTTCTGCTGCGCAAGTTGAGTTTGATTTTGCTCGTCAGTTGATTGAAGAAAATCACGTACCAGAAGACGTCACGCTACAAGTATTGGTACAAGCGCGAGAGCACTTAATTGCACGTACCTTTGAGTCGTTAAAAGGTGCTAAGCGCGCTATCGTTCACGTTTATAACTCCACTAGCCGTATTCAGCGCGAAAAAGTCTATGGCAAATCGCGAGCTGAGATCAAAGAGATTGCCGTCGCAGGCGCGCAGTTACTAGTGGACTATGCTGCTAAGTATCCGGAGACAGAATGGGTGTTTCAGTACTCACCTGAGAGTTTCAGTCAAACCGAGACTGAGTTTGCAGTAGAAGTCTGTGACGCGGTTTGCGAAGTATGGCAGCCACAAAACGGGCAGGAGGTTATCTTTAACTTGCCGGCGACCGTTGAGGCGTCTATGCCTAATGTATTTGCCGATCAGGTAGAGTACTTCTGCCGCAATTTGGCCCAGCGCGAGCATGTGATTGTCAGCCTACATACGCATAATGATAGAGGCTGCGCGGTAGCCGCAGCTGAGCTTGGCGTACTAGCGGGCGCCGATCGTATCGAAGGCACATTACTTGGCAATGGTGAGCGCACCGGTAATATGGACGTCATGGTCATGGCGATGAATTTGTTTAGCCAAGGGATAGATCCTGAGCTTGATTTTAGTAACATGAGTGAGATTGTGCAGGTGGCGACCGAAAGTACGAACTTGCCAGTACATCCGCGGCATCCGTATGTGGGCGAGCTTGTCTTTACTGCCTTTAGTGGCTCGCATCAGGACGCGATTAAGAAGTCGCTCGATTATAACGAAAACCATGCTGATGAGACCGAAAACTTCTGGGATGTGGCTTATCTACCGATAGATCCTGCTCACATTGGCCGTAGCTATCAAGATGTGGTGCGTATCAATAGCCAGTCTGGTAAGGGCGGCGTGGCATACATTTTACAGCGCGATTATGGCTTTAACTTACCGCGCTGGATGCAAATTGATTTTAGTAAAGTCGTACAAAACCAAGCAGAACAGAAGGCTCGTGAATTGCAAAATGATGAGATCTTGCAGACCTTTGAGAGCACTTATCTGCAGCAAGGGGGTTTTGATCTACTCGACTATAATGTTAGCAACACAGGCGGTGAGGTCTTCTTCGATGGTCAAGTACAGATGAATGGCGAAACTGTAACTATCAAAGGCAATGGTAACGGGCCGCTGTCCTCTTTCATTGATGGCTTAGCTCATCATACCGGCAAGTCATTACACATTATCAACTATGCTGAGCATGCCATTAGTACCCAGCATGTTGATGATGGCAACGATAATAAAACCAATGCCAATGCGGCCGCTTATATCCAGCTCAATGTTGATGGTGAGGTCTATTCAGGAATTGGCACTTGTAGCAGCACCGTCTCTGCCATGCTAAAAGGCGCTTTGTCTGCTTTTGCTCAAGCGTCAGTAACGAGCGCAGCATAGGTTGTAAGCTAGAATAGACTGAGCTGCAAAGCGCTTAGCTCACAGCGTCACTACTTATTGCGTCACCCAGTAAGCGGTGGCGCTTTTTATGTTAAAGGACTTGATGCACTTGAGTGTTTAAATACTCGCTATTCGAGTACTAGTCGAGCACTAATCATCTGGTTACTGGGCATATCGATATCTATGCGTCATGAGATGTCGTTTGATGGGCTAGAAAAAGGTGAGACGCATAAAGTTACTTGTCTTTTTAACGCTAAAGATTTACGCTGAAGGTTAAAACACTCATTACCGTTTTAACCATAGGGCTAATCACCGTTTAACAACGGGGCTCATTACGACGTCAATTTAATTAAAACGCCAATGAAAATAAATAAGTAAAGGCTAATTATGGAACCCCTCTCATTTGCTTCATTTACTCTAGCAGGTATCTTGTCCACATTTCCGGCTCCTGGTCAGCAAGTTAGCCAGGCGGTGATTACCACTCATATTAGTCCAGCTATAGCAGGTCAATGGGAGATCGAGCTTGATAGCAGTAATGACGCGACTTTTGAGCGCACTATGTCCAATGCACAACAAAGCGAAAAGGCTAATATAACGTCTGATAGTAGGCTTGGCGGCATTGTAGCGCAAGATGAGCGGCGTATCGTAACGCCTAATCCTACAGTCGATAAACAAGGCGCTGATCTGGCTATGAATCTATCGGCGGCTAACGCCAAGCAGTGCCGTGAGATATATCATTTTGGGGAAGATAATGAGATGTGGGCGGTGAGTGGTGATGAATGGACGTACGGCCGTTATATCGTCACGCATATGGACACAGGACTTCCTATCATTGCGCTAAAGACGATTTATGATAATAATGAAGTAGACTGCTCAGGTAACCAAGTGGATCAAAGCAATGAAGCGTTTATCGCTTTTTTAAATCATGATGGCAATCAGATGCAGTGGTGCGCAGATCCTGAGGGTCAAGAGTGCTTTATGAACTTTAAAAAAATATTGCCCTAAGAGGTTAATGACAGTCGCTAATAAACCTTAGGGTTAGTCATTACCAAAAAAAGCCGCTATTGATAAAAATAGCGGCTTTTTTTCAATAGCTATAAGGTTGCAAAGAAGGTTAAGACTTCTCAGCTGACTGTAATAGCTCATTTTCTAGATAGTGAATGTTTTGTGCTTCTTCCACAAAGTTGTCATCTGCCAAAATAACGTCACGATGCAGTGGAATGTTAGTTTTGATCCCCTCGATGATCAGCTCATCTAGCGCGTGCAAGGTTTTTGCTATGGCTTGTTGACGGGTTTGACCATGGCAGATGAGTTTACCGATTAAGGAGTCATAATAGCTTGGAATCTCGTAACCGGGATATAGGTGCGAATCAAAGCGCACGCCAGCGCCGCTAGGGCTGTACAGCTGCGTTATGGTGCCAGGTGAGGGCGCAAAGGTTCTAGCATCTTCAGCATTGATGCGGCACTCAATCGCATTCCCTTGAATCTCAATCTCGCTTTGACGATAGGAGAGACCATAGCCTGCTGCAATCTTAAGCTGTTCGACCACCACGTCGATACCAGTAATCATCTCGGTCACCGGATGCTCAACTTGTACCCGCGTGTTCATCTCAATGAAGAAAAACTCATTATTCTCAAATAAAAACTCAAACGTACCGGCGCCGCGGTATTTTACAAGCTCACAAGCTTTTACGCAGGCTTGGAGGATAGGCGCACGGACATCATCTGGAATATCAGGAGCTGGCGCTTCTTCTAGTACTTTTTGATGACGGCGCTGTAGCGAGCAGTCGCGATCATAGAGATGAATAGCATTACCGTTACCATCGCCCAGTACTTGTACCTCTACGTGACGCGGGTTTTGTAAATAGCGCTCCATATAGACCGTGTCATCACCGAACCACAGCTCAGCCTCTTGCCTTGCAGCTTGGACTTGACCGACCAACTCGTCGAAGCGTTCAACGACGCGCATGCCGCGGCCACCGCCGCCAGCAGCCGCCTTAATCAATAACGGAAAGCCAATATTGCGCGCTTGCTCTTCGGCATTGTGCATCGTGACAGCGCCAACAGAGCCTGGCACGGTTGGCACACCGGCTTTTTTCATCGCATTAATCGCAGAGACTTTATTGCCCATTAAGCGAATATGATCGGCGTTAGGGCCCACAAAAGTAAGACCTGCTTCTTCTATTCGCTCAGCAAACTCAGCACTCTCGGCCAAAAATCCATAGCCTGGATGGATAGCATCAGCGCCTGAGATCTCTGCTGCTGTCAATATTGTATTGATATCAAGATAGCTCTGATTGGCGTTCGGTTTGCCGATACATATGGCCTCATCTACAAAGCGTAAATGCATTAAGTTAGCATCAGCGGTCGAGTAGACACCAACGGTCTCGATACCTAGAGCTTTACAGGCACGGACGATACGTAGGGCAATCTCGCCTCTATTGGCGATGAGCAGTTTTTTTATCATGAGGTCATCCTTGTCGAAGACGTTCTAGAGTAGGGTTAGTGCCGTTTTAAGCTTTGTAGCGGATAACGGGTTGACCGAACTGCACGACTTCAGAATTATCGACCAAAATCTCAGCGATAACGCCGCTTTGAGTGGCTTCTAAAGGGTTCATAATTTTCATAGCTTCGATAATACCTAAAGTATCACCGGCTTGAACCTGCTGACCCACTTTGACAAACGGTGGATCGTTGGGGCTAGGAGCAGCATAGAACACCCCAACCATAGGAGAGGTCTCAACGCTACCGGCTTTGGCTGCAGGTTTTTCACTAGCAGCTGCAGGGGCTACGCTAGCGGCTGGCGCAGCCATCATGGTTGGTGCTGGCGCATCATAGTGACGAGTTAAGCTGATATGTTCATCATCAGAACTGACCTCTAAGTTGACGAGCTCATTTTCTTCCATGAGGGCGATTAGCGTGCGTATTTTTTCAATATCCATTGTTATCAAGGCCTTATGCTTAAGTTCAAAGAATCGGGTTTGAAATTTTGTATTTATGGGGCTGACAGTCAACAAGTATAATGTTCAGTTGATCCAAACTTATCGAATGACAGTGTAACAAAGTATTTAATAAGAATGACTCATGATACCTATCTTCGCCGCAATGAGCAATCAATGTACAGTTGTTAACTGAAAATTTTTACATATTATTGACGTAATGAGTAGCGATAGCAATATAGCCTAAGTGTTATACCTCAATATCAGCCATAAAAGTCGCCACTCATCAAAAAACAGATAACTCATCACGCTTATGGCGACCAAGCTATAGTTAAGCGTCTTTGCTGATAGCGCAAACGAATCGTCAATAAGATAGAAGCCAAAAATAAACCCGTAATCAACGCCATCCAAAACCCTTGCGCGCCAGTATCAGTATAGCGCACTAAATAAATACCAAGCGGTAACGCTACTATCCAATAGCAAAACAGCGTCACCCACATCGGCACAGTCGTATCTTGCATACCGCGCAGGATACCCGCGACGTTGACCTGCCAGCCATCGAATAGCTGATAAGCTAAGGCAAATATTAATAAATGCATGGCTTGAGCGCGCACGGCTGGATTGTCAGTGAAGGCCGCGGCCAACTGAGGCCGGAATAGCCAAACGCCAAGCATAGACGTCAATGCAATCAGTACTGTCCAAATGAGACCCGTCACCTGTACATGGCGCAGGGCCAGCAAGTTCTTCTCGCCAAAGCGGTTAGAGATCATGATAGTCAGCGCCATAGCGACTGAAATAGGAATCATAAATAACTGAGAGGTAACGGCCAAAGCGACCTGATGCGAGGCGGTTGCCAACTCGCCAAGCGGACTAATAACTAGCGCCCCTAAGCTGAACAAACTGGCCTCAAAAAATATAGAAACCCCAATGGGTATACCCAGCTTCAAAAGTTTTGCGATCTGAGCACGGCTAGGCGCACTAAAGGCATAAAAAAAGCGAGTATTAGCGAATTGTGCTCGCTTAGTAAATGCGGTATACACTGCAAGCAACAACACATTGATCCAAAGGACCATAGCCGTCGCGACCCCGCAGCCTGCACCGCCCATCTGCGGCATACCATAGAGACCATGGATGAAGATGTAGTTAAGCGGAATATCAGCAAGCAGGCCGATGATACTAATAATAGTCACCGGTTCAGGCCGTCCTAAGGCTTCGCAATAGCTACGAAGTACGGCATAGACAGCGAGCGCCGGAAAGCCAAAAGAGACGCCAAATAGATATTGCGACGCTATCGGCTGAATATTCTCAGGAACGCCCATTATCGGCAGAATATTGGGCGCTAAATTAACGATAATAAACCCAATAATACCAATTGCTGCCGCTGTCCATAAAGACTGCTGCGTGATGTTTGGTACGTCGCTATGCTTATTTTGACCGACCGCTTCACCTATGAGTGGGGTTGTGGCAATCAAGATGCCAGTAGCGAGTAAGAACAGAGGCAGCCAAATGCCAGAGCCTACTGCTACGGCTGCCAAGTCAAGCGCAGACACTTGGCCTGCCATGATGGCATCGATTACTCCTAGCGACGCTTGGCAAAACTGAGTGATCAAAATAGGGAGTGCTAGTACGCCTAAACGTAGGCTATAGCTTTTGAAGTCTTTAAAGGATATTAGAGATGGCATAGTTCGCAACTGATTGGAATAAAATAACCCATCAATCCAAACGATGAATTGATGGGTCAAAAAAAAGGATAAACTGGCGCTGAAGTCAAAGTATCATCTCAACGCGAGCAAGTACTGATAATTACTGGACTTATATTAGGGCGTGTTGAACATTCGACCATGGCACTGACAGAGACTATTTTTTAGGCGATTTGCAGATAAAAAATGTAAGTATAGTCATTCTATACGTCAGTTTTTATCAATAAAGCGTCAAAAAAGAGTCCTGTCCCTGTTGTTGTCGTGAGGGCTGATGCTAAAATCGCCCTAGTCGTTGTGACTGTTTAAATAAAATCAGCTAACCAATGCAATAAGCATTACCTGCAATTTTAACGACGACTAGAACACAGCTTTGATTAACTAGTAGCGATCAGCAGTGCGCATTTGTGAATGTTCAACACGCCCTAATGTACCTACATTATAGCGCTAACAGACATAAATGATAAGCTTTCAGGCAAATCTAAAACTTAAAGCTTAATCGCCAAGTGACCTATTATTATCGTCAAAGGCTTTATCACAAAAGCATAGTTAGTCGAAGCGCTTAGTATAATAGGGGCAAACTGCCAATTGTTATAAGATATCTAAACTCTCAGCCGTATTCATAATCGCCTGCCAATGCTTAGGCTCAAGGGGTATGACCGTCAATTGCTCGCAGCCTTTTTTGAGTAATAAGGAGTCATCAAGTGCCGGAATGAACTTCAGCTCTGATAGCGGAAGTATCTCTGTAAACGCTTGCTCAAATCTTAGATCAACCATATACCAACGCGGCTGCTCTTCGGTCGCTAGCGGGTCGTAATGGCGATGCTCTGGATGAAACTGACTTGGATCTGGATAACCGGCTCTGACCACGCTCATAATACCCGCGGCACCAGAGGGCTTAGCGCTTGAATGATAAAAAATCACTTGATCGCCGACGCGCATGTCATCACGCATAAAGTTGCGGGCGCGGTAGTTGCGTACTCCGTCCCAGCATTCTGTGCCTAAACGCTGTAAGTCAGCAATACCGAAATATTTGGGGTTCGATTTCATAAGCCAATAAGCCATACATCATCCTAATTTTTATTGAGTTTTCAAGTTCGATATGAGTTTAATAAATATAGAGCTTAACTGTGCCTAACATACTGAGCTATTAGTAGGCATATTTATTGAGGGTTTTGTTATCAACCCCCTTTTCTTTAACCATTAGAGTGGTTATCCTAGCGACCTTTATACTTGTATTTATACTCTGCATTTATACTCTTAAGCCTAACCAGGCCAGCATTTAAAACGGATATCTTTTTGACTGATAAATTACAGAGATTACATACGGCCGATAACGCCCAAAAGACGAATAGCTCAAAAGAGGCTAGTAGTGCCAAAATGACGAATATCGCAGTCAAGGCTATTCCGCTTGCGCTCTACATTCATATCCCTTGGTGCGTCAAAAAATGCCCTTATTGCGATTTTAATTCGCATGAGCTGCCAACAGATAGTCCGCTATCAATGTCTGAGACCTACGAGGACTATGTCGATGCACTGCTCGCCGATGCACTATTGCAGCAGCCATTAGCGCAAGGGCGCAAGCTGAGCTCCATTTTTATCGGTGGTGGTACGCCATCACTATTGCCTATTCCTCAGTATCAGCGTCTTTTTGAAGGGTTACGTCATTACTTTGATTTTGCCGATGATATCGAAATCACCATGGAGGCCAACCCAGGAACACTTGAGCACGCGCCTTTTACTGAGTATCTACAAGTCGGTATTAACCGCCTCTCTATCGGCGTACAAAGCTTCAGTGCCGATAAGCTCACAACGCTTGGCCGTATTCATGATCCGCAGCAAGCCGTTACGGCTATTAAGGCGGCGCGCGAAGCGGGATTCAGACGAGTCAATGTCGATCTGATGCATGGACTGCCGCAGCAAAGCTTAGTTGAAGCGCTCCATGATATCCAGTTGGCTCATGACACGGGCGCTACTCATATCTCTTGGTATCAGCTCACCATTGAGCCTAATACAGTGTTTTATCGCAATCAGCCTGTTTTACCGGATGAGGATAATTTAGCTGATATTGAAGAGGCGGGAGGCGCGTTATTACATAGTCTAGGCTATAGCAACTATGAAGTGTCTGCTTGGGCCGGCAGGCTAGATACGCCTTGCCGTCATAATCTCAACTATTGGCAGTTTGGCGACTATCTTGCGATTGGGGCAGGGGCACATGGTAAGGTCAGTATTGATCTGCTTACAGCCGAGAATGATACCAAAAAGAAGATAAGTACTTTGGTATCGTCAATAGATAATACTTCACTAGAGCCGGAGAACGACATGGCTCCCATCTATCGCTACAGCAAATCACGCTTACCTAAGGATTATCTGAATTATAAAAACCAGCCAAATGACAATCATGCAAATAACGAAAATTCAAATAGACAGAACAACATTGCAACGATGCCGGCACCGAAGATGGTCGGTTGGAGCGCTATTGCTAGCGATGAATTGGTGAGCGAGTTTATGCTCAATGCGCTCAGACTACATGATGGGGTAACATGGCAGTTATTTGAGGCGCGTACAGGAATGAGTTATAAGGACATCGCTGATTCGGTAGAGAGGTTAGTAGCTAAAGGCTTGTTAACTGAGTCGACTGAAAAACTGCAAACGACTGCATTAGGTCGGCGCTATCTTAATCAAATATTGCGCGCGTTTTTATAGCGTCTGATAGCTATGATCAAAGCTGTAGACATAAAAAAAGACTTATCAACTAAATGATAAGCCTTTTTAATGCAAAATCTACTTATTGAGCTTAGATTTTGTTTTGAACGTCTTGTGCGCTGTCAGTTACAGCGTTGCCTGCGCTTTTAACGTCTTGGCCAAGACCTTTAAAAGTGTTGCAACCAGTTAGTACAAACATAGCTGTCAAAGATGCGATAACTAATTTTTTCATAGTAATTTCCTCAAGATAATTTGGTTTTTGGATAATATAAATGGTTTTAAACACTTAAATGCTATAAACACGGTGCTTTATAATCACCTATCAAGATTGGACAAAACAGTGAATAAACCTCATAAAAAAACAACTTCTTCTAAAAGCGGATCTCTTTAAGAAGTTCTATCTATCGCCTTGTCATCCGATAGAGCCATCATAATAAAAGTTGAAATGCATGCAAAGTATCAAAGTGTAAGTATTAGCCATAATCTGTAACTTGTAATTACGATGACGTTAAATAGGGTTACATCGCCACTAGTTATAAACAATTATCGTGTCTGACTTTGCATGGCTTTTCATGTATGACTTAAATTAGAGTCTAAAATATTTAATTACTTTCCTATGGAACGCTTATGACCATTCACATTGTGCTTGTCGCCCCAAAGATGCCGAGCAATACCGGTAATATCATTCGGTTATGTGCCAATAGCGGCGCACAGTTGCACCTAGTCAAACCTCTAGGGTTTGAGCTTGAAGATAAGAAACTTCGCCGCGCAGGACTTGATTATCATGAGTATGCTCATCTACAAGTACACGCAGATTGGGCAGCTACCAAAAAAGCGTTAACGACGGCAGAGTGCCATATTATCACTGCATTGACCACGAAGCTAAGTCATCCACTTTATGAGTATGATTTTGGTCAAGGAGATAATAGCGCAAAGACACCTAATGTTGCCCTGGTTTTTGGCTCTGAGACCTCAGGGCTAGCGGATGATATACGAGAAGATATAGGTGCAGATAATTGGCTGCGACTACCGATGCTGCCGGACTCGCGCAGCTTAAATCTAGCCAACAGTGTGGCGATATGTCTGTATGAGGTATGGCGACAGCAGGGGTTTTTTGGAGACACTGGCCGCAGTACAGGCTATGAGACTCTAAATGTTTATGACCCTAAAGAATAGCAGTCGTTAAACTCATTAAGCGCCCAGTATATTAAGACAGAATAAGTCAGCTGTTATAACCGCTATTACAGACAATTCGGCGGCTTGGGTAAACCTGCTAGCCGATTAACATGACGAGCGACTAGGCCGGTATTAAAAATCTGTTGCAACTTTTGATTACTAATATTATGTTCAGGCAAGGTCTTTTGTAGCCATTTGATTAAAGGGCGAGTGGCCGGCGCGTGATTAAATTTATTAAAAAACGCGCGTACTTGTTGCAAGATTTGCAAGTGCTCAGCGTTTAGGCTGACGTCTAAAGTATCGGCGAGCTGCTGGGCGACCTCTGGCGTCCAAAGGGTGTGATCGCAAAGATGACCGTCTTGGTCTAGCGACATAGTGGTGATTGAGGAGGTGCTGTCAGTCTGAGTCATAAGGCAATAGTCACCACGTTATCAAATGTGCTGTCTTGGGTAAGTTTGACCCACTCTGTATCGCTCAATACGGCGTCGACCTTATTGTTCAGCTTGAGCTTTGTAGTAGTAGCCTCATCAAGCTGCGAGAGGTCTGCGCTCAAGGCGTAAATATTAGCAATGCCTGTTATCTCATTTTCTTTTAGATAAGCGGTAAGCCAATCGATAAAGGCGGCAGTGCTACCTAATAACATCAGGCTGTCACCATGGCGCCAAGTGAGGGCGAGCTGATCGGTACTGCGTCTAAGGTTGTCCATCGTGCTATGTAATTGGTATAAAGTCGCCATAATAAAAGAGTCCAAAAATAGGGCGTTAGCAGTTAGCTTAATAGGTATGTCATCAATAAGGTCTTTAAGCTTGAAGTCTCTGATTTAAGCTTGAAGTGTCTAGAATTTACTCAAAAAGAGAAAATGTTTTGAATATTTTAAAAGCTTAAAACCTGCTGAAAGTCGTCAATATTAATCACCTCAGGCACTAAGGTTAACTGACCGGCTAAGTCATCAGGCAGTACACCTGTCAGCCAACCACTAAATACATCTTCTGGCAACCAAGCCGGCGGCATATCGTATAATTCAAGCGACTGGATCATGCCATGCAAGCGTGCTCTGGGCTGCATCAATAAGCCAAACACTGGCGCATCCAAATACAGCTGTACCTCATGGCCAAAAGTTGCCAAGGTTAATGCCAAAGCGCAGCCTTCATAGCTTGCCATCTCAGTCGCTGTACGCAGTTGAATTAATAACTTCATCATTAGTCCTTAAAACGCTATTAGGCGATTGTCATCTTGTAGCATCATAGCCAGCTCGCTAAGTCCAACTAGCGTAAAGCCGTCAGCTAAATTATCACCGTTTAGCTGATGACGGGCACTGTTTTCACTATCACTGACGCCGCGACTCAGCGCCGTACTAACACAAACCGGCAAAGCTAACCCATGCTTACGGGCGAGCGCTTGCCACTGTTGAGTCAAATCAAGCTGATCGGCAGATTGCCAGCGCAAACGATTGGCTAGATGAGCGCTATCTGCATAAAAAAACAACTGCAAGGCCGGCTTTTTATTTTCATCGGTCTCGTTAAGTAAAGCTTTGGCGTAACGCAGCGCTACATGAGCTAGCGGATGGCTAGGGTCTTTAGTAATCAGTAGGGTAGTCTTGGTAGTCATAAATGTAGTATCACAAAGTTTTGCAAAGTATAAGGTATGGTCGACTTTTAGTTCAATAGACGCTAGTATTTTATCTCTTTTTCAAGATAGGCTTAGTGATGAGAGTCTTTAAAGTCAGTTTGTTTATGCTAACATAAAGCTGAAAATTCACTACTACCTATGTTACTAGGAAACGAGTTATATGCTATCTGTGTCAACAGAGATGTCCTCCACTACACCGAGCGTGGCAAGTTATCAACCCACTGCTGAGCAGCTGCAAGTCTTGCAAACCGCGAGTGAGTTTGCTTATCAGGTGTGGGAGAGTAGGACGATATCCTGCCAAACCTTTCTACGTAGCTATCCTCTAGAGCAAACCTTAACGCGTCAACAAATCGATGATCTTATTCAAGATTATACCTTAGATGAGAACTATCAAACCGCTGATGAGCCCAAAGTCATGAGCGGTCTGCGCCATCTACGTATGCTGCTGATGATGCGCTGGATCTGGCAAGATGCGCTGAGTATTATCTCACTTGAACAGCTCACCGATGAGCTCTCTGAGTTTGCTGATGGCTGTATCTTATTTGCTAAAGACTACACCTATGAGCAATTGATTGTTAAATATGGCAAGCCTACCTTTATTAATGAGCAAGGCGAGCTAAAAACGGATGACATGGCTATTATGGCTATGGGGAAGTTAGGCGCTCATGAGCTTAATTTGTCTAGTGATATCGACCTTATCTTTGTGCATCAAGCCCGCGGCATGACTGATGGTGATAAGTCTAAGGGCACGCGCAGCATCGATAACAAGCGCTTTATGACGCGCTTAGGACAAGGGATTATCAAACTGCTGGATAATAATACTGCTGATGGTTTTGTCTTTCGGGTAGATATGCGCCTGCGCCCTTGGGGTGATGGTAGTGATCTGGCGATTCATTTGTCTGCACTGCAAAAATACTTTGCCAATCATGGCCGCGCTTGGGAGCGTTTTGCTTGGCTCAAAGCGCGGGTAATCGGAGAAGTATCACCAGAATTTTATAATCAGCTACAAGCGCTGATTAAGCCTTTTGTGTTTCGCTATTACGTAGATTATAGTGCCTTCTCAGCGCTGCGTGAAATGAAGTCCTTGATTCAAAATCAAGTGGCGCAGCGTGAGGATTTAGATAACATCAAACTCGGTGCTGGCGGTATTCGAGATATTGAGTTTATCGTACAGGCGTTTCAGTTGATTTACGGTGGTCGCCATCCGCAGTTACAAGTCAAGTCTTGTTTACAGGCAATGCAGGCTCTGTGCGAGCTTGAGTATTTAGAGCCGGACACCTATAAGCAGTTGCAAGCCGCCTACCGCTTTTTGCGGCGCCTTGAGCATGGTCTGCAGGCCATTAATGATCAGCAAACACAGCGCTTGCCTCATGATGAGCAGTGGCAACACAACCTAGCTATTACCCTAGGGTTTGCAGATTGGTCAGCGTTACTCACGACGCTAAACGCCCATCGAGAAACGGTCAATCTCCCTTTTGAGCGGATGGTGACCGAACGGCAAATGCCTACGCAAGATGACAGCCTGCCGCCGCCAACCGATCTTGACGAACAACTCACCCAGTTAGATACGATACTCAGCGAAGAAAACCGCGCACAGTTGCAAGCGTTTTGGGATTCTAAAATGATAGCGAATCTAAGCGATGAGGCGCGTGAGAGGTTAGACGACGCTTATCCGGTGATTATTCACGCTTTGCTTGCCCATCATGAACAGCAGCAGTTGGCGAATAGCGCCTTACCGCGACTGATTACCTTGCTAGAGGCGATTTGTCGGCGCTCTATTTACTTGGTTATGATTGCAGAGAACCCCAATGCGACTGTTGAGCTGATACCAATGCTATCAGCTAGTCCTTGGATAGCCGGTGAGTTGGCGCGCTATCCGGTGCTACTAGATACTTTTTTGCAGCAGCGCTATCGTCACCTGCCAGACAAGCTTGAGCTACGAGATATCTTGCGTCAGCGTTTGCTTCGCGTTGAGCCAAGTGATGAAGAGGAGTTACTTAGTGTCCTGCGCTTATTTAAAAAGAATCAAGTATTAGCAGTAGCGGCAAGCGACGTGTTGGCCGAAAGACCGATTATGAAAGTCTCAGACTCGCTGACTTATATTGCAGAGGTGGTATTAGAAGCGGCACTTGAGCGCGCTTTTGCTGAGCTGGTTAAGCGCTATGGTTATCCAATCGCTCAAAATGGCGATCCGGTAACGGAGGCCGATTGCGGTTTTGCTATTATTGGCTATGGTAAGCTTGGCGGGCTTGAATTGTCTTATTCTTCTGATTTGGACTTGGTGTTCTTGCATAAGATAAAAGAGCAAGGCATGACGACCGGCGAGAAGTCAGTCAGCGGCATGAAATTTGCCGCAAGGCTTGCGCAAAAGCTTATGACCTATCTCAATACCCAAACCCGTGATGGGCGTGCTTATGAGATTGATATGCGCTTGCGTCCTTCGGGCAATGCGGGCATGATGATCGTTTCTTGCCATGCGTTTGAAACCTATCAGCGCGACAAAGCTTGGGCATGGGAGCATCAAGCGCTAGTGCGTGCGCGTGCTATCTGCGGGGATAAGCGCGTGACCGCGCGGTTTGTTGAGATACGCCGCGAAGTGTTATCGCTGCCGCGTACCCTTGATGAAGTGCGCTTGGAGGTGACGCGAATGCGCCTAAAAATGCAGCGTCATCTTGGGACGAGTCGTCAAAAAAAGAAAGCCGGTAAATTTGATCTAAAGCAGGACGCAGGCGGCATTGTTGATATTGAGTTTTTAGCTCAGTTTGCTGTGCTGGCCTATGCGCATGACTACCCAAGCTTGACTAAATGGAGCGACAATGTGCGTATCTTTGAGGAGATGGCGAAGCTTGGCATTTGGGAGCACTCCGTCTGTCAGGACTTGACAGACGCCTATTTACGCATCCGCGCCTCCACTCATCAATTAGCGCTTGCTGAACAGTCTTTGCTAGTGGATGAATCGTTATGGCTTGAAACAAGAGCGCTCGTACAAGACCAGTGGCAGCGCTTGATGGGAGTCACTGAAAACGAAGATAACTCATAACCATAAGTACAGACTACAAGCAGTAGCGTTACAAAGGCTGTATGGGGCTATAATGTCACATAAACAAAAGCTATCGGCTGCTAAAATAAAAAGTTTTATTCGCCAAGGCTGCCGGTGATATAATCAGCTCAATTTGTACTTAAAACACTTACTTCTACAAAAAAAGTTAGACGTTAGCGCTAGCATAAGGACTATAAAATGAATATGGCAACACAAGACGGTAAGCTTTGGATGAATGGCACAATAATTGAACAACCAGATGCCAACGTTCATGTGCTTACCCATAGCTTGCACTATGGCATGGCAGTGTTTGAAGGCGTACGCGCTTATCAAACCGCTGACAACCGCACCGCTATTTTTCGCCTAAAGGAACACACCGAACGTCTATTAGGCTCTGCCAAAATCTTCCAAATGGATGTGCCTTTTGATGCGACCACGCTAGAGCAAGCACATAAAGATGTGGTCAAGCAAAATAACTTAGCAGAAGCTTATATTCGTCCGCTTATTTGGGTCGGCGCAGAAAAGCTTGGCCTGTCTTCACGTAACAATAGCATTAATGCCATGGTTGCAGCTTGGCACTGGGGAGCCTACCTCGGAGAAGACGGTATCAAAAACGGTATCCGTGTCAAAACCTCTTCATTCACGCATCATCTACCAAATGTCACTATGTGTAAGGCCAAAGCCTCAAGCAATTATCCTGTCTCTATCATGGCCAACCAAGAAGTTACCCGTAACGGTTATGACGAAGCCATCCTAATGGACCCACAAGGGTATGTCTGTCAAGGCGCTGGCGAGAACTTGTTTTTAGTTAAAGACGGGGTGCTACATACACCAGATCTGGGCGGCGGAGCACTAGATGGTATTACTCGTCGTACTATTTTCCAGTTCGCAGCTGATCTAGACATCAAAGTCGTCGAGCGCCGCATCACTCGTGATGAGTTCTACTTAGCAGACGAGATCTTTATGACAGGCACCGCTGCTGAAGTGACACCTATCCGCGAATACGATGATCGTACCATCGGCAATGGCGGCCGCGGACCATTGACTGAGAAACTCCAAACCCTATACTTTGATGTGGTTCATGGTCGTAACGAGCACTATATGGATTGGTTAAGCTTTATTGACTAATAAAGTCGTTAGTTTAAAGACCAAAAAGGCTGAACATAATTGTTCAGTCTTTTTTTTATGCTAATATAGCCATCATATTTATTCTTAAGATTAAAGTGAGCAGTCCATGCCAATAGATTCTAGTACAGCAGATAACAATAATATCAAACAAATTATTTGTATTAAATGGGGTACAAAGTACGGGGCTGATTACGCCAATAAACTGTATGGCATGGTATCTCGCAATATTACGCCACCGTTTCGTTTCGTCTGTTTTACCGATGATACCACCGATGTACGTCCAGAAATCGAATGTCAAGAATTGCCACCATTAGATGTCACCATGCCAACCAACACACTTGGCAAGTGGCCAAAATCACGTTTGTGGGGTGAGACATTAGGTGATTTGACAGGGACAGTATTATTTGTAGATTTGGATGTGATTATAGTAGATAGCCTTGATCCTTTCTTTGAGTATGGCGAGCCGGACGATGTTATTTTGTCTTATAACCCAAGTAACCCGCTAGAGCGCCTCGGCCAGACTTCTTGCTTCCGCTTTCAGGTAGGGTCGCTTGTCTCACTACAAGAAAAATTCAAAGCCGATCCGCAAGGCATCGCGGACAAATATCGTTTTGAGCAGCGTTTTGTGACTCGTAATGCGCCAGGCGGTGTCAAGCTGTTTCCAAAGGCATGGGTTGCGCACTTTAGACGCAAATGTCGTCAACCGTTCCCACTTAACTACATCAAAGAGCCAAAGATTCCTAAAGGTGCTCGAATTGTTATTTTCCCTGGCGACTTATATCCTACACATGCGATTGAAGGTAGATACAATAAAAATGCTGCTAACAATGCCAAAGATCACTTAAAAAGATTAACTGAGCCCAAAAATCTAAAAAGACCGCTACGTCACTTGCGTCATTTCATTTTGCCAGTCGACTGGATTGAAAAATACTGGAGGGAGTAGATAGAAGTAAAACATGACTGACTTGCTGATAAAAATAGATGTTAAGCGGGAAGGATGTCAGCAATAGATCTGGACTTGCGTATATCGCAAGAAGTATGAAGTTTAACTCATCTATAGTTATGCTCATAATCGTGCTACGGGTGAGATAGTTGCTTAGTTTTGGTTTAAACGTGACTTGCATACAGCTAAAAAGCTACATTCCCACTTAAAATAGCTGAAATTAGCTATTGCTCTATTAGTATGAACAACTGGAATAATTTTATAACTGTCTTTAAAGTAGATAGGAAAAAATTGACAAACAGCATGCTGTCAGTATAGAAGGTAATAACTGTAGTTTGAGACATCGATTAGAAGGAGCTATTAGACAGACCTACTATTTCTATAAGAAGCTCTATAGCAATTTAAAGTGTTTAAGCCTTGCAAACATATTTTCTACTAAATGACGGAGTTTGTACAAATAGCTATCAAACTCTGGATTAGGCTGTTTGGCATTCTTCCTTTTAGGAGTGACAAGTATCATATTATGGCTTCGAGCTTTATCTCTGATAGACTCTGAGTCATAGCCTTTATCAGCGATAAAGTAATCAGCCTGTCCAATCATGTCAATTAATTCACCTGCAACTTGACTGTCGTGGACGTCACCCCCAGTGATTTTAAAATGGAGCGGATATCCATCGGCATCACAGGATAGGTGTATCTTTGTAGTTGCGCCGCCACGGCTTTGTCCAATTGCTCGATCTTCACCACGCCGAGATCCACTTGCATGCTGGTGACAGCGAATATAGCTTCCGTCTGTGAATACCCATTCCGTGTCGATTTCTTTGCGTAAGCTAAAAAAAACTTTCCCATAAGCCAGTCTTTGACCAGCGGTTGAAACGACTATAGGCTGTTTTCCACGAACACAATTCTTTAGGTATGTCACGCCAAGGCGCGCCTGTGCGTAGTTTCCACAGTATGGCTTCCATGACCTCTCGACTGTTTTGAGTTTGATAGCAGCCATGCTGTGTCATCGTTGATTGCAATTGATCCCAAAGCGTATCTGTTAATGCTTTTCTTGCCATAACTTGTATTTCTCGCATCGACTCAATAGCTGCGGTATTGTAACTATTATTTATGGCTTATCCAATTGAAGACATGACCTAGATTATTGTTTTCATACAGCTTTAACCATTGTAATTTATTATTAAAAAGTATAGGGTTGTTTAAATCTAATACTTTACCCGTTTTCTTATAATGTAATATTTTTGTTGCAGTTATAGGGGATATAAAGTCTACCATATTTGTAAGGCGATTGGTTGAAAACCTATATAAAACGTTTGTATAAATTTTTCTTATAGGAATAGGGTGATTCTTTTCAAAACGATTTCTATTTATAAAACACCATTTATATTTAAGTGTTAATTTAGAAGTGGTTTTTTTTTAGTAAAAGTATAAAGAGATATGTTCACACTGCTAATATTAAAGTCTATAAAACCTGCAGCGCCAGTTACCAAAATTCTCATCAGTCGCTCCCAAATAGATCTCGAGTAAAAACCTTGTCGGCCACATCATTTATATGAGTAGATAGTCTGTTGGCAATTATGACGTCACTTATGGACTTAAACTCTTCTAAATCTTTTATGATACGTGAGTTAAAGAACTCTTCTTCTTCTAGCACGGGTTCATATACAACGACTTCTATGCCTTTGGCCTTGATACGTTTCATAATCCCTTGGACGGCTGAGGCGCGAAAATTATCAGAACCACTCTTCATAACCAATCGATAGACGCCAACGATTTTGGGTTTTCTCTCGATTATCTTATCAGCGATAAAGTCTTTGCGTGTTCGATTAGAATCTACAATCGCTCTTATTAAATTACTTGGCACCTCATCATAATTGGCCAATAGCTGCTTGGTATCTTTTGGTAGACAGTAGCCGCCATAACCAAATGATGGGTTGTTATAATGCGTGCCGATACGTGGATCTAAGCCCACCCCTTCGATGATTTGCCTAGTAGATAATCCAAAAGTCTGTGCATAAGTGTCAAGCTCATTAAAGTAGGCCACGCGCATGGCTAGATAGGTGTTAGAAAACAGCTTGATCGCCTCAGCCTCAGTCGGCTTAGTAAATAGTAAGGGAACATCCTTTTTTTGCGCGCCTTCGATGAGTAATTGTGCAAACTGCTCTGCACGTTTAGACTGCTCTCCGACTATAATTCTAGAAGGATATAGATTATCATGCAGCGCTTGACCCTCGCGCAAAAATTCGGGCGAGAATATAATATTATCGGTGTTATAGCGCGCTCTTACGCTCAAAGTATAACCAACGGGTACTGTTGATTTAATCACGATGAGTGCCTCTTTATTGACTGCTAGTACAGCTTCAATGACCGTCTCTACTGTTGAGGTATTAAAATAGTTGGTCTGAGGATCATAGTCAGTGGGGGTGGCGATAATAATAAAATTAGCATCTTTGTAAGCGTGGTTTGCATCAAGAGTTGCAGTAAAGTTAAGCGACTTATTTGCTAAAAAATTTTCAATATCTTGATCTTCAATTGGAGACTTATTAGCATTAAGTAAGTTAACTCTTTCGGAATCAATATCAGTAGAAATTATTTCATTATGTTGAGCTAGTAATATAGCATTTGATAGTCCTACATAACCTGTGCCTACTACTACTATTTTCATAAGTGATCCAAAGTATCGTCTGTTACGGGGCGAAAATGAATGTCAGTCATTGATTATCGATAGCGGCAAAAAGGGCTTAAACTTTTCAATCATAGCATGAGTTATCCTGTGGTAAGCGACTATACTAAATTGATCTAAGCTTTGAATACAGCCGAATTTTATATCGCGATTGTCTAGATCGTCTATAAAAGTATCAATGTTATTTTCATATTGAATATAGTTAATTGCTACGTCAGACTCTAGATGAGCTTCATTTTTTCTAATCTTTAAGTGGTTCATAAGTGTGATTGGATTAACTTGTTCCACATCTCTAAATTTATACTTAATTTGAGCCTCTAAAAACTGCGGATGATGATTTAAATAGTTTTTTAAAATTTTTTTGTCTACAATGTGTGGGTAGTGCTGAACATTAAAAAAGCGCTTCATACCAAGCATATTAGCACTAAGCATTTGTGCCATAACATAGCGTGGTTGAATTGGTGTGCCAAATAACTTTCGACGAAGTTTACGTAATTTTATATTCCTATAAACAGGCGAATTTGGATTCCAGTGACCATGAATAACAATATTATCATCATTCAAAAAATCAGAGATAGTCACTGGTTGGTTAAAAAAGAAATCATCATTCATATAGATAAAATGATCGTTCAACTCAGGAATGTTACATATCATCGTTTCGATAGAAAGAGAATTAAAGGTAGGTAAAAACTGCTCATAACCTACAAAAATGTCCTTATGATCGATAATCTTGATTTTGTCAGCTGCACAAATACCCTGTTTGACAAACTCATCTATAAATTTAGGTATTTGCTCATTAGTAACAATATAGATATAACGACAAAAAGGAACGTGCTTGATAATAGAGGCAATATTGTAATAAATTTCATTATCACTAGCGAAGCGAGTAGAATCTACTGCGTCTGAGGCTAGAATTTTACTAGTCTTAAAGCCATCTCTTTTTTCTTTTAGTAAGGGGTCATCGCCATCTACCCAAGTGATAACAATATCTACTTGCTTTTCATTAAGGTTTTTTGAAAGACTCACTACTTTCTCACATTATTTTTGCCAAAAACTAGATTTAACGCAATGTTACCATCAACTATCTATGCTAGCAATCGCTTTAATCACATAGATTTTAGACGTATAAAAGAATAATTCTACAATCTTAATGGTTATTAGAGTTTAAAAGGGTTCATTAGCTTTTCTTGAACAGTTTAGTTGTATTGGAAGTAAATAAACTGAATAATAAGCACTAGAATTTCAGCGCATTTCAAGTCAAACTATTAGGTAAGAAATTCTTAAACTTCTTAGTAAATGCGTCCACTACTTTATCTTTATTGATGACTTGAAAATTATCTAAGCTCTGCACACAACCAAATTTCATATTAGGATTATTTAAGTTTGCTAAAAACAAATCAATGCCACGCTCATCTTTTAAATAGTTTAAGGACAGCTCGTTAGTTAATATAGCTTCGTTATTTGCGATTTTAATATGGTTGACCAAAGAGACAGGATCATATTGTCTAATGTTTCGAAATCTATAACTAAGCTGAGCGTTTAATTCGTCAGGGTGGTCATCTACAAAGTTTGTAAAGCTATTTTTGTCTAATATATGTGGATAATGGTGGACTTCAAAAAAACGATTTTGACGAGACTGTTGTCCCAACTCAGCACCTAGCATTTGTGCAACAGTGTATTTTGGCTGAACCAATGTTTTAGCCAATGATTCCATAAAAAGGCGATAATTAAGCTTGGTTTTTAAAAGATTTTTACGTCGCCAGTTCCCTCTAATTACTGATTTAACGACGTCTTCTTCTACTAAAAAATTTTCCACACTTACTGTTTGATTAAAAAAGAAATCATCATTTAAACTAATAAAATAATCGGTTAGATCAGGTATGTTCCAAAGCATCGCTTCAATACTCAGGCTATTGAAAGTAGGAAGATAGTGCTCATAACCTTTAAATAGTGTCTTGTGATCTATGATACGAATTGTGTCAGGCTTACAGAGTTTTTGATCGGCAAATTCATGAATTAGGCTAGGCGTTTGGTCATCGGTGACGATATAGATATAACGATAAAAAGGCACGTATTTCAAAATTGAAGCGATGTTATAGTAGATTTCATTACTACTAGCAAAACGAGTCGTTTTGACAGCATCCGATATGTTTAAAGTGTTTTTTTGATACTTTAAACGCTTTGATTGTAAAGTAAGATCTGTACCATCAACCCACAAGATTACCAAGTCCATTCGTTTTTGATTATCTATCATAACTCATAACCGATTAGATTGTATTTTACAACGAACTTTGCATCGTTCGATGTTTAAAGGTTTACTTCAAAGCAAGGTATTAAAGTACTAATTAATACTTATTCGAATAAAAGATTATCAGTAAGTAGGCTGTATTACTGCAATATAGATATTTTGTGGTGTTCTAAAAAGTATGCTGGCGCTAAAAGTCAATAAGAAGTCTATGCTAAGTTCTCTGATTCTATATGGCTTTCAAAGCTTCAAAAATTGTTCAAATTTTGATCAGCATACTTTTTGATACATCACCAAATATTATATGTCTTAAATAATTGAGTGTTTGAAGTATAGATTATTAACTTTAGCTACTATAAATTAGTAAATAGGAGATTTAGAATATTCATTTCCAATACTCTTTTAACCAAGGACTCGGCAAGACACGCCGATACCATTTGCCGCCGCCGCCTTTAATGGCATCTGGCGGATTGATTTCGCCATGGAAGATAACGATTTTAGCGCCATTAGGCAGAGTAGGTGCTTTGATAAAGTTAAAGGGCGGCTTTGCCATACATTGATATTTAAAGCTGACGCACCAGTCTTTAGGCCAATACTCTAAATGATGATGCTCGCGCAAATAGTTGGATAGATAAGCCTGCTCATGGCGTACTTGCGTGCGAATGGTGGCAAAATTACGCTCAAAATTACTAAGCAAGTCAGAATAAGTACCCATACCGATATTGAAGCGATAGACGGAGCTGTTACCAATCATGCGCCATGGTTTTTTCCAGTCACGGATGATAACCACACTGTCATCAAACTCCGCCTTATAAGTAAAAAAGCTGTCGATATTATCGACAATAACGATGTCGATATCTAAAAATAGCGCCACGCCTTTTAGATCGTACAGCTCAGGCTTAAAGGTGGTGAGTTTTTTCCAGCCGCGTTCAGGTCCCGCTGGCAAATCCATCTCGGGTATCGGGTAGCACTGTACCGCCTCATTAATACCTGTACTATCATCCGTCAAGCAAACCATCTGAAAGTCCAGTGTCAGATGGCGACTGACCATATTATAGAGACGATTGACATACTCAGGACCGTACTTATCGCCCCATTTCATACAGATGATATAGTGTGACTCTGCTAGGTGGGCAGAGTCTTGGTCTTTTAGAGTATGGTTAACGAAGTCAGATGTCATAATTGACTCTTTTTAATAAGATGAAAACATGAAGCTTAGAAGATGCTATATTTGATACCGCTATATTGAGTCTACTATAAAAGATAGCGCAATTAAGTCTTATATCTTTTATCCTTAGCCGATTTTAGAAAGGCTTGTAGCTTGCTACGATCAGCGCGATAAGGATTGCCAAGATTAGGGATGCGTTTAAAGCGGCGATAGCCCCACATATAATGGCTACATTGATCTTCAATCATCTCTTGCATGGCAATATTCAGGGCATGAGTCGCAACTTCTGTGTTGCGATCATAAAGCGCTGGATCATCGAGCTTATAGCAGTAAATATCAAACCCGCGATTATCATCACGGCGAATACAAGACAGACCGACTAGGGCGCACTTGGTTTTGCTAGCAAGTTTAGGGGCGAGGGTACTAGTCAAAGTCTTAACGCCAAAAAAAGGCACAACCACGCCGCCTGAAGGCTCAGGAACATGGTCGGGTAAGATAATACTAAAACCGCCTCGTTTAAGCGTTTTAAACACTGCTTTGACACCGCTACTATCAGTAGGCACTAAGGTAGCGTTAAGGCGAGCACGACCCTTTAGGATAAAATCACCAGTAAGCTTGTCTTTGACCGGCTTGTACATAATCGTCGGCGAGCCGAATTGATTGAGCCAAGCGTTCATCATCTCCCAAGTACCAAGATGAGGAACGATAGCAAGCATGCCGTTGGGATTGGCTAAGCCTTCTATTAAGATCTCTTGGTTATGCACCTCTCGTATCTGCTCAATGCTCCATTCAGGCGGCATCGCCCAACTCTTGATAGACTCGACGCTACTTAGACACTGATGACGGACGATATCTTTGATAACGGTCTTTTTTTGCTTAGCCGTTAGGGCAGGTTCGATGAGTGCCATATTGATCTTGATCGTACGAACGATACTCAAGTTTGGCAGGCGCATCATTATCCTAGCAGTAATACGTGCCAGCATCTGCAATACAGATAAAGGCACGTATTTGAAGATCTGATACGGATTCATAATGAATCGCAGTAATAAGAGATACTCATTACCAGATCAGCTACTGAGCAGGCTTAGTGGTATCTGCTTGAGCTTTTTCACGCAGACGGATACCAAGATCACGCAATTGCTTACCCTCAACAGGAGCTGGAGCTTGAGTCAATGGATCTTCAGCAGTCTTGGTTTTTGGGAAGGCGATGACATCACGGATAGAGCTTGCACCGACCATTAACATGATCAACCGATCCAAACCAAAGGCAAGACCACCATGCGGCGGCGCACCGAATTTTAGTGCGTCAAGTAGGAAGCTGAATTTCTCTTCAGCCTCAATCGCGTCGATACCTAGCGCTTCAAAGACCGCTTGCTGCATCTCAAGGGTGTTGATACGTAGGCTACCACCGCCAATCTCAGTACCGTTTAGTACCATGTCATAAGCGATAGAGAGCGCAGACTCCGGGTTGTTTTTGAGCTCTTCTACTGAACCTTTTGGTTTCGTAAACGGATGGTGCATAGAGGTCCATTGCCCGTCATCCGTCTCTTCAAACATGGGGAAGTCAGTGACCCAAAGCGGTGCCCACTCGCAAGTGGTCATATCCATATCAAGGCCAATTTTCTGGCGTAGCGCGCCCATAGCATCGTTGACGATACTGGCTTTATCGGCACCGAAGAAGATGATATCGCCATCTTCGGCCTCAGTGCGCTCAACAAGGCGAGCTAGCACATCGTCAGTCATGTTTTTGATGATAGGTGATTGTAGACCTGACTCTTTATCCACACCGTTGTTAATGTTGCTTACGTCATTGACCTTAATATAAGCCAAACCGCGCGCACCATAGATGCCAACAAACTTAGTGTATTCATCGATTTGCTTACGGCTTAAGGAGGCGCCATTAGGAATACGCAGCGCGGCAACGCGACCTTTTGGATCGTTGGCGGGACCAGCAAAGACCTTGAAGTCAACGTCTTTCATTAAGTCAGCGACATCGATGAGCTTTAGCGGAATACGCAGATCAGGCTTATCAGAAGCGTAGTCACGCATAGCCTCTGCATAAGTCATACGCGGGAAGTCAGCAAGCTCAACATCCATCATCGTTTTGAATAGGTTTTTGATCAAACCTTCATTGATGTTCATGATCTCTTCTTCATTTAAAAAAGAAGTCTCAATATCGACTTGGGTAAATTCAGGCTGACGATCAGCGCGCAGATCTTCGTCACGAAAGCACTTAGCGATTTGATAATAACGATCAAAACCTGACACCATCAATAGCTGCTTAAAGAGCTGCGGCGACTGCGGCAGGGCAAAAAAGTTACCCGGACGAGTACGCGAAGGCACTAGATAGTCGCGTGCGCCCTCTGGCGTTGCGCGAGTCAAGATAGGCGTCTCAACGTCTAAGAAGCCATGATCATCAAGGTAACGGCGAATCGCTGAGGTGGCTTTGGCACGGAACACCATACGCTCTTGCATCTCAGGGCGACGCATATCGAGGTAGCGGTACTTGAGGCGTAAGTCTTCAGAGACGGTCATGTTCTCGTCATTAAGCGGGAAAGGCGGAGTTTCTGACTTGGCTAAGACTTCAATCTCTTTGCCTAATAACTCGACTTGACCGCTAGTCATATTTTTATTTTCAGTGCCTTCGTAACGACGACGGACGCGGCCGGTAATTTTTAGCACATACTCAGGGCGCGCAGCATCAGCGGTAGCGAAAGCTTCAGGCGTATCTGGATCGACTACCACCTGCAAGATGCCAGCACGATCACGCATATCTAAGAAGATCACCCCACCATGATCGCGGCGGCGATGTATCCAGCCGACGATAGTGATCGTCTGCTCTAATAAGTCTTCGGTCACAGCACCGCAGTATTCGTCGCGATAGCCACTGTGTACGGCGAGGTCTTTTTGCGTAATAGTACTAGGTTTCATAGTGCTGTCAGTCATAGTCAAGGTTATCCAGTTATGTGCCCGATTCAAAGAATAGCCGTTTAAAAATACCAGTGAGGCTCTTAAACGATATTTATTATTAAGATAGTCAATTGCAAAAAACAGCCAGTCAGCGCTATAAAGACGGATAGTCTGCGCGTCGGCTGTATAAAATTTATTTTAAACGCATATTATGCCTAAAGTACGGGTGTTATACAACTATGCTTATTAACTGCGCTCGCTCATAAAGGCATGACAAGCTTACGAGTGTAATAATTGGTTTATCTATTATGATTTATAACCATGACGCTTGAAAATAGCGCGCAGCGAGCGCATATTAGCTGCATCTTAAAATAATTTCAGCTATCGCAACTATAATTATTACCCTAAACCTCTGAATGTAACCCTAAGGAAGACTTGATATGCTATTTCACCCGCCAAAAAACCCTGTCGAGCTTAAAGTCATGCATTTAAATAAGACTCAGCAGCAGCGCCGCGAAGACTTGATGGAAGCGACTCAAGGCAAAGCTGCGCTTAAGCAGCTCAAAAAGAGCATGGCGAAAAAAGCCAAGCAAGCGCTAAAAGTGAAATCTAAAAGCAAGAAGAAAGATAAAAACAAAGAGACCAGTCAGCAAGTATTTGTCCTAGATTTTGACGGTGACATTAAAGCCTCGGCCGTTAAGCATCTGCGGGAAGAGATTAGCACCCTGATCAGTACTGCTAATAAGGGTGATGAAGTTATCATCCGTTTAGAGTCAGGTGGTGGTATGGTGCATAGTTATGGCCTTGCAGCGGCTCAGTTAGTGCGTCTCAAAGACGCGGGCCTTAAACTCACCGTTTGTGTCGATAAAATCGCAGCCAGTGGCGGCTATATGATGGCTTGTGTCGCTGATAAAATTATCGCCGCGCCTTTTGCGGTGATCGGCTCTATCGGTGTCGTCTCACAATTACCGAACTTCAATAAACTACTGAAAAAAAACGACGTTGATTATGAGATGTTTACCGCTGGTGACTACAAGCGCACGGTGACAGTATTCGGTGAAAACGATGATGAAGATCGCGCTAAATACCAGCAAGAGCTTGAGCAAACGCATGATCTGTTTAAGCATTTCGTCAGTACTTATCGCTCTGAGCTTGATCTGAATAAAGTCGCTAATGGTGAGCATTGGTATGGCGAAGATGCAGTAAAGCTCAACCTCGTCGATAAGCTGCAAACCTCAGATAGCTATATCTTACAGCTTATGGAAGATAATGAGGTTTATGCGCTACATTCGCGTCAAAAGCCAACTCTAGCAGAGAAGTTAGGCTTATCACAAGCCGCTGAGGCGACGATCACTATGGCAGTGGATAAACTACCAGACGCTCTTGCCCGTTTTGATCTCAATAGCCGCTTGAATATTCTAAAGTAAGTGTATTCTTTTAATATAAATGAGTAAAAGCTGAATGAGTTGAGATAAGCTAATTGATAGTGGAACAATATTTTTTAGTGTTATTCATTAGTTGGTATAGAAAGAACTTTAGAAATCCCTAATAAATTTAGGTATATACTATTTCACTGTTGATGTTTTGTAAAAGGCGTGCCTAAACAGTCGCGCCTTTTTTGCTGTTTAAAATTTGGAGCTATGTTATAAATAGGGGAAGCGAAAAACAGTACACGTACGTACACCGTAAGAGATTAGCCATGAGAGGTTAATCATTAATAATGAGAAGGAAGTCAGTTATGTCCAATGATACATTGATGTTTACCGCTACTGAGCACGGTCAAGACATGCATGCCAAAGTCAAAGATTTTATTGCCACTAAGATTGAGCCGATTGAGGATGAGTTTTGGCAAGAGTGCCATAAGATGAACCCAGATGGTAATTGGAAGAACTGGCAGTGGCCAGCCTCGTACGATGACTTACGTAAGCAAGCTCGTGAGGCCGGTCTTTGGAACTTATTTTTACCCGATGATGAACTTGGCGCAGGCTTGTCAGTGACCGATTATGCTCCAATTGCAGAGCTTACGGGCCGTAGTTTATTAGCGCCGCATGTCTTTAACTGTAATGCTCCTGATAGCGGTAATATGGAGCTGCTATGGCGCTATGGTAGTACTGATCAGCAGGATAAGTGGCTGACCCCTTTACTAGAAGGTAAGACGCGTTCCGTGTTTTGTATGACTGAGCCTGATGTTGCTTCTAGTGATGCAACCAACATGGAGGCGACCGCTGTCGTCGATGGTGATGAGATCGTCATTAATGGTAGCAAATGGTGGTCATCCGGTCTTGGCGATCCAGCCGTCGATTTACTGATTGTCATGGCATACACGCCTGATGAAAATAAAGATCGCCACCAGCAGCATTCTATGGTGCTAGTTCCTGTAGACACTAAAGGGGTTAACATCAAGCGAATGCTTAAAGTATTCGGTGATTATGACGCGCCGCATGGTCATGGTGAAATCAGCTTCGATAATGTACGGGTGCCAGTTGCTAATTTTATCGGTGGACCTGGTATGGGTTTTGAGATTGCGCAAGGCCGCTTAGGACCTGGGCGTATTCATCACTGTATGCGCTGTATTGGTGCCGCCGAGAAGTCGTTAGAGCTTGCGATTCACCGCGGTATGAGCCGTGTTGGTTTTGGTAAGCCAATCTTACAGCTAGGGGGTAACTTAGAGCGTGTCGCCGAGGCGCGTATCAAGATCGATCAGGCGCGTTTATTGACGTTATATGCCGCGCAAAAAATGGACAGCCAAGGTACCAAAGCGGCGTTAACTGAAATCTCAGCGATTAAAGTGGTCGCGCCTACTGTATTACAAGAAGTGGCTGATATGGCGATTCAGATCCATGGTGGTATGGGCGTTTGCCAAGATACTATGTTGCCAGGGTTCTATGCGCAGGGCCGCGTATTACGCTTAGCAGATGGCCCAGACGAGGTACATAAAACAATGATTGCAAAATTAGAGCTAAAGCGTCAAGGCTTTCGCCGTCCTGCAAAATCGTCTAAATAAGAAGCTCGCGAAATGATAGTCTGCTAAACAAGAGGCGAGCTACAAATAGGGTCTAAGTGCTAATGGGTCATTTAGGCCATAGCATTGACCCTAATGCCCCTTACTTTAGCGAATATTATCCCTTAAGATTCACTATCAAGCTTTTGGTAGTGAATTTTTCACTAAGGTCTGTTGAATATTCAAAAATGGCAACACACAAACAAGCAGTACACAAACAATAAGGAACATTGTATGGCAACTGATAAACCAAATACCGAAGATAGTGCTAAGAGCGACCAGCAGCCAGAACTAAACGCGGTACTAGACAAAGGCGGCGAAGTGCGAGAAGGCGAGGAGCTGGATGCGCAAGCGATTAGCAGCTGGTTACGAGACCAAGGCGTCGACATTCAAGGCGAACCTACCGTTACTCAATTTTCAGGGGGCGCGTCGAACTGGACTTATCGTTTAGAGTATGACAATCAAGATCTGATTCTGCGCCGCCCGCCTAAAGGCACCAAAGCCAAGTCCGCTCATGATATGGTACGCGAATACACGGTACAAAAAGCGCTAAAAGACGCTTATCCTTATGTCCCAAAAATGGTTGCGTTATGTACTGACGACAACATTATCGGGGCAGACTTCTATGTGATGGAGCGCATGGAAGGCATTATTCCGCGTGCCAATTTGCCAAAAGAGATAGATTTTGATCCCGCGCAAACGCGTGAGCTGTGTACTAACGTAATAGATGCGTTAATCGAGCTGCATCAGGTCGACTATACCGAGCATGCTGATCTAGTTAATTTAGGCCGCGGTGAGGGCTACTGTGAACGCCAAGTGACCGGCTGGGATAAGCGCTATGTGAAAGCAAAAACGCCAAACGTACCGAGCTTTGGTATCGTGCGTCAATGGCTCAATAAGCACACACCAAAAGATAGCAAGACCTGCATTATTCATAATGATTGGCGTTTTGATAATGTAATTTTGGCGGCTGACAATCCCACCGAAGTCATTGGAGTGCTTGATTGGGAGATGGCGACCCTTGGTGACCCCTTAATGGACTTAGGCAGCGCTTTGGCGTACTGGATTGAAGCCGACGACAACATCATTATGCAGCAGTCACGTCGGCAGCCAACTCATCTAAAAGGGATGATGACTCGCAATGAAGTCGTTGATTACTACCTAGAAAAAACCGGCCTTGAGATTGCTAACTGGACGTTTTATGAGGTATTTGGACTATTTCGCTTAGCCGGTATCGTACAGCAAATCTACTATCGCTACTATAATAAACAAACCAAAAACCCCGCCTTTAAGAACTTTTGGCTCATCGTACATGTGTTAAATGCAAAGTGCCTGAAGCTTATCGCGCAGTATGAAGGCGAGACACTATTTATGACTCATGTGCAGCCGCGCTTAGAGGAAAAAGGCGTGGATAAAGCCGCGATAGAGCAATTACCAGAGCCGGTACAAAAGCTAGTCAAAAGCATCTTACCTAAAGGTTATTTTGAATCGACGTCAAAGTCAGTTGATGAGTGATGGCGCTAAAATTTCTTTCGTTAATACACTCTTAAAATAATATAACTATTAGGTAGTAGGTTTATGATTACCATACTTTTGGCTCGGCACGGTCAGGCCTCTTTTGGCAAAAAAAACTACGATGAGTTGTCAGAGTTAGGGATTACGCAGGCGCGTATGCTTGGCGCTCATTATGCTCATACGCAGCGCCGTATCGATGCAGTCTTCAGTGGTCACTTGATGCGTCAGCAGGACTCTGCCCGCCATTTTTTAGCGAGCTATCAAGAGACTGTAGCTGAACAAAAACAGAGTCATTCACCTGCCAATGCTCCGGCTGACTTATCTGATGATCGTTTGATTGCTGAATTCAACGAGTTTAATCATCAAGACGTATTGACCAAGTCTAACCCAGCCTTTGCAAACCAAGCGGCTATAGCCATGGAGATCGCAAAAGCTGACGTGCCTAAGCTGCGTTTGGCTGAGCTATTTGATCAAGCGATGCAGCGCTGGCATGGCGGCGAGTATGATGATGACTATATTGAGAGCTGGACACAGTTCAATGAGCGTACACAGCGCGCGCTCGCGCAAATACGCGATAAAGCCAACTCATTAAATACAGCTGCTAAAGATAATAGAGCCGCTGAGGATACGACAGTGTTGGTATTTACCTCGGGCGGGGTAATCGCTGCGATTACCGCGCAGTTACTTGAGCAGGACAGTCAAACGGCCTATCAGCTCAATAAGCGGTTAATCAATACGGGGGTGACCGCTCTTACCTTACGAGGAGAGACGGCACGGTTATTGTCCTTGAATGAATACAGCCATTTATTTGCCGAAGGCGAGCGCTTTGTTACTTGGCGCTAATGGTGAATGTTTAGGGTATAAGGTATAGTGATTATCCGCACTTAAGAAAAGATTACATCTAGTATCTAAAGCATGGCCACTATACTATGATATCTTTATATCTGGTTATTTAAAGCCATAAAGCGGTGCAAACGTACGGTATTGATGAGAAGAGAATGCTATGCAAAATAAACTAATGAGCTTAGTAACAAAAACTGTCAAACAAGGCAGGGCGCAAGCGACCAGTGCGATACAACCTGCGCGCTATCTAAATGGTCTGACCAAATCACAAGTCGGACAAGGCAAAACTGTGCTGGTCACTGGCGCAAGCTCAGGTCTTGGTGAGGTCATGGCACGATTATTTGCCAAACTTGGCTATAATCTAGCGATTTGCGCGCGCCGCGGTGAGCGTCTAGAGCAGCTTAAAGTCGATTTGTTGCAGAGCTATCCCAATATCCGAGTGGAATATAAAATCTTAGACGTCAGCGACTATGAGTCAATATTCAAAGTATTTGATGAGTTTGCCGCAGACTTTGGACATTTAGATCGTATCGTTGTCAATGCTGGTGTCGGAGATAGCCGCCGTATCGGTAAAGGCCGGTTTAAAATCAACCGCCGTACCGCTGAGATCAACTTCATCTCAGCACTCGCGCAGTGTGAAGCTGCCATGAAAATATTTCGCAAGCAAAACGCGGGTCATTTAGTGGTAATCTCGAGCATGTCAGCGATGCGCGGTCTGCCAGGTCATATGACAACCTATGGCGCAGCAAAAGCTGGTATTGCGCATCTTGCCGAAGGGATTCGCGCCGATATGTTGCTCACTAAGCTACCGATTAAGGTCACTACGATTTATCCAGGTTATATTCGTACTGAGATTAACAAGGATGCTAAGCCATTACCGTTTGAAGTGGACGCTAATACAGGAACCAAAGCCATCGTCGCGGCTATAGAGTCTGGTGTCGAGGAAGCTTGCGTACCAAGCTTGCCTTGGTCGATTGTTGGTCAAGCAATGAAGCATCTGCCTTTGCAGATTGTGAGTAAGATTAGCTAAAGCTACTTTTTCTATCTAAGTGCTTAATACCGGTGATTTTATAATAAGAAAGCCCTCGGTTTAGCGAGGGGAGGAAGTCAATGGCTATCAACAATGCTGATTAACGCTTACGCATGATCGGCTAGGTGTTTTTCGCGCAGCTTCTGGCGCAGGACTTTGCCAACATTACTTTTAGGTAGATCATCAACGAACTCAATATGACTTGGGCATTTGTAGCGAGTTAGGTTTTTATAAGCAAAGTCTTTAATCATAGCTTCGCTGACGCTATCATTGTCAGGTATGACGTATATCTTTACCGACTCACCTTGGCTATCATCAGCAACGCCAATAACAGCGCAGTCTGAGATACCTTCACAATCGAGCATAACCGATTCGATCTCATTAGGGAAGACGTTAAACCCTGAGACGAGTATCATATCTTTTTTGCGATCGAGTATAGTGAAGTAGCCTTGCTCATCCATTTTGCCGATGTCACCGGTGCGAAAGTAACCGTCTTCGGTGAACTCCTTACTATTATCTCTATTTAGGTAGCCGGGCGTCACATTAGGGCCTTTCATACAAATCTCACCCGCTTCATTGACCGCAGCCCGCGTACCATCCTCATTGATAACGATCATATCGATGCTAGGTAAAGGAACGCCAATAGAGCCCGTAAATTCAGTATTGGTGAGTACGTTGCAGCTACCTACCGCCACGCATTCAGTCATTCCCCAACCTTCGATCATCGGGCAATCTGTTACTTGCAGCCAACGTGAAGCGGTTTGCTCAGTGGCAGCCATGCCGCCAGCTTGCGACATGTGTAGCGAGCTAAAATCAAGCTTACTAAAGTCAGGATGATCAAGCAGACCTTTAAACAAGGTATTGACCGCTGGTAGTACATGAAAAGGCTGCTTTGAGAGCGTTTTGATAAAGCTTGGAATATCGCGCGGATTAGGAATCAAAATAAAGGCATTGCCAGAGCGTACGCCTACTAAGCTGAGCATAAAGGCAAAAATGTGATAGAGCGGTAAGGCTAAGACCATATTGATTTGTTCGTCGCCAATTTTCGAGACGATAGGTTCCGACCAAGCTTCAGATTGCAAGGCGGCAGCGACAATATTGCGCTGCGTTAAGATAGCGCCTTTAGAGAGTCCAGTGGTGCCGCCAGTGTATTGAAGGAATGCTGTTTGCTCTAAATTAGACTCGACCTTTTTTAAGGGGCGTTTTTTGCCTTGTTTGAGGACATTAGGAAAGGCAGTTACTTTATGTTTAGCGCTATCAAGGTTGTAATCAGGGATTAGTTTTTTGACATGCTGTAGTAGCGTATTTACTACAATACCTTTAAGGCCCATCATATCGCCTACTTTTGAAACCACAATGGCTTCAACCTTGGTATCATCAACGACTTCTTCAAGCGCTTTTGCAAAGTTATCAACCAAAAATATCGCCTTGGCACCAGAGTCATTGAGCTGATGGCGCAGCTCACGGCCGGTGTATAGTGGGTTGACTGGCGTACAGACATAACCTGCTCGCAAGATGCCAAGCATCGTCGGCAAATATTGCGGTACGTTTGGCATCATCAATGCCACCACGCTACCGGGCGCTAGGCTTTGTGATTGTAGCCATGCAGCGATGGCTTTTGAAGCTTGATTGATATCATCATAGCTGTGTTTAACACCCATACAGATGCTAAAGGGCTGATTAGCGAAGCTATCGAAACTCTCTTCATACAGCTCTATTAAGCTTGAGTATTGATCGGGGTCAATAGTGGCAGGGACGCTGGCTGGATACTGTGCAAGCCAAGGTTTATTCATCATTATTACTATCCTTAGTGAGTGATAAATGGAGTAGAAGGTGTGGATTGATAACAAAGGTATCGCTATCGCTTATCCATCTTTTCAACAGATAAATCCTTATATCTGATGAGAGGTGAGCATAATGATAAAATTCTATACTATTTTTGACATTTTACAAAGCAAGAAGCCCTTTATTCATATAAAGGGCTTCTGTAGAGTACCAATCACTAGCAGGTTAGTTATAAAGACGGATTGTCTAATAAATGCTGTTCGCGCAGCTTTTGACGCAGCACTTTACCAACGTTGGACTTAGGAAGCTCATCGACAAACTCAATATAACGAGGGCACTTATAACCAGTCAAATGATCCAAAGCAAACTCTTTGATGTCGCTCTTACTGACGTTCTGATTGGCAGGGACGACGTAGAGTTTGACCGCTTCGCCTTGGCGCTCATCAGGAATGCCAATGACAGCGCAATCAATAACGCCTTCACAGTCAAGCATCACCGACTCAATCTCGTTCGGGAATACATTAAAGCCTGAGACTAAAATCATATCTTTTTTGCGATCGAGTAGGGTGAAGTAACCCTTTTCATCCATACTAACGATATCACCAGTACGGAAGTAGCCATCCTCAGTGAAATCGCCACTGCTATCGGTGCTAAGATAGCCTGAAGTGACATTTGGGCCCTTAAAGCACATCTCGCCTGCTTGATGGACGCCCAGACGCTCACCATTTTCGTCTATAACGATGACGTCAACGCTTGGCACGGGAACACCAATAGTACCGTTGAACTCGCGATTGGTGATGACGTTTGCGGTACCCGCGGCCACGCCTTCGGTCATACCCCAACCTTCGACCATCGGGCAGCCTGTGACCTCTAACCAGCGCGCTGCGGTCTGTTCTGTCGCTGCCATACCGCCGGCTTGGGTGATACGTAGTGAGCTAAAGTCCAAGTCTTTGAAGTTTGGCTGATCTAATAAGCCCTTAAACAAAGTGTTGACCGCTGGGAAGATATGGAACGGCTGCTTCGATAAGGTCTTAATAAATCCGGGCATATCGCGAGGGTTGGGCACTAGGATAAAGGTGTAGCCTGAACGCATGCCCAATAAGCTGAGCATAAAAGCAAAGATATGATACAGCGGTAGCGCCATGACCATATTGATATAGACTTCATTAATCTCCGAGGTCACCGGCAAATACCAAGCTTCTGACTGAAGCGCGGCGGCGACGACATTACGCTGTGATAATACAGCGCCTTTGGATAAACCAGTAGTACCACCGGTGTACTGCAAGATCGCTTTTTGATCTAAGTTCATGTTGGTTTTATTAAAAGGCAGCTCTTTGCCTCTTTTGATAACGTCAGGGAACTTAGTCACTTCATGCTTAGGATCATTGAGCTTATATTTGGGTACTAAGCGTTTAACTTGTCGGATGATGGTATTGACCAGCATTCCTTTTAGACCCATCATGTCGCCCATTTTGGAGAGCACGATACGTTTGATAGCGGTCTCATCGACCACTTGCTCAAGCGCCTGAGCGAAGTTGTCAACGACAAAGATGATTTGAGCGCCAGAGTCATTTAATTGATGACGTAGCTCACGACCGGTATAGAGTGGATTGATAGGTGTACAGATATAGCCGGCACGCAAGATACCTATCATCGTCGGCAGGTACTGCGGTACGTTTGGCATCATAAGCGCTACAATACTGCCTTTAGGTAGGCCCTGCGCTTGTAGCCAAGCGGCGATAGCTAATGAGGTTTTATCGATATCATCATAAGTATGCGTGACACCCATGCAGACACTCATCGGATGCATACGAAAACGATCAAAACACTCTTCATAGAGGTCGACTATACTGCCGTATTTATCAGGGTTGATTGTCTTAGGTACGTTAGTCGGGTATTGGTCGAGCCAAGGTTTGTTCACTGTCATATCTAGCATCCTTAAATTTGAGATAAGTTAAGGTTCTATAGGCAAGTAGTCACATCCCTGTCAACATCAACAGCTATGGTGGTCATCCTGTCCATGGCTATATGATGTCGAGTGCTATCCTATCTATTAACTGACTGCTAACATATGGTGGCCTTTACACAAGTCTTTCATTGAGGCTCTATAAATACGAACCTAAATGAGAAGCTTTTCAGCACTGTCGATACAGCACTGTTGCTGCTTAAAGTATTATCGCTATACAAATATACTGATTTAACTGCCATTAAAACTACTGTTGACTAAAATCTTAGAGCACAATAATCTTAATATTTTGCTAAACAGTAACATAGTGAAATAATTTGGAAACACACTACCATAACCTGAGCTTTTTATGATAACGACATACAAAGACTTTAGAGTAATAATATAAAGTTGATAAGTCTCTCATAATGTGGTGTGGTAAGCGGATAAGTGGATAATAATAATAGACGAGCGGTTATATTGACCCAATATTATATTGCAGCGTTTATATAGTAGTGCTATCAAGCGAACCTATAAAAAAGGCCCTTTATCCAAGTAAAGAGCCCTTATAAATAATGGTGAGCTAACTATTGCTGTAAAGCGTGTTTTAAAGAGTAGGGTTGTCTTCTAAGTGCTTTTCACGCAGTTTTTGTCTGAGTACTTTTCCGACGTTGGATTTTGGCAGTTCATCAACGAACTCGATATAACGCGGACATTTATAACCAGTCAAATTATCAAGGGCAAAGTCTTTAACCATCTCTTTAGTGACATTACTATCCTTACGGATGACGTACATCTTGATAGATTCCCCTTGGTGCTCATCAGGCACACCAATGACTGCACAATCGATGATACCTTCATAGTCGAGCATAACCGACTCAAGCTCATTAGGGAATACATTAAAGCCCGAGACCAAAATCATATCTTTTTTGCGATCAAGCAACCTGACATAGCCTTGTTCATCCATACTAACGATATCGCCAGTACGGAAATAGCCATCGTCGGTGAAGTCATCTGTATTATCTCGATTGAGGTAGCCTAAGGTGACATTAGGGCCTTTAATGCACATCTCACCAGCTTGATTGTAGCCGACGCGGTTGCCGTCTTCATCAATAATACTGACATCGACGCCCGGAACTGGCACGCCTATAGTACCGTTAAACTTACGATCAGTGATGACATTGGCAGTACCAACAGCAACGCCCTCAGTCATACCCCAACCTTCAATCATAGGGCAGCCTGTCACTTCAAGCCAGCGCGTCGCTGTCTGCTGAGTCGCAGCCATGCCACCGGCTTGAGATATCTTTAATGAGCTAAAATCTAATTTTTCAAAATTAGGATTATCCAGCAGTCCTTTAAATAAGGTATTCACTGCAGGGAAAATATGAAAAGGCTGTTTGGATAAGGTCTTCACAAACCCAGGAATATCGCGCGGGTTAGGAACGAGAATAAAAGTATATCCTGATCGTACCGCTAACAGACTCAGCATAAAGGCAAAAATATGATACAGCGGCAATGCCATCACCATATTGATATAAACATCATTGATCTGGCCGGTGATAGGGCGTGTCCAAGCCTCAGACTGTAGAGCGGCCGCTACGACATTACGCTGCGATAAGATGGCGCCTTTTGATAGGCCTGTGGTACCGCCGGTGTACTGCAAAAACGCTTTTTGATCCAAAGACATTTTTGGCTTTTGAAAAGGCATATTTTTGCCTCTTTTGAGCACATCTGGGAATTTAGTGACGGCATGTTTTGGATCATTGAGCTTATATTTGGGTACTAAACGTTTGACTTGCCGGATGATGGTGTTGACTAAGATACCCTTAAGACCCATCATATCGCCCATTTTCGAGAGTACGATATGCTTAATAGCGGTCTCATCGACGACTTGCTCTAGCGCTTGTGCGAAGTTATCGACCAAGAAGATAGCTTTTGCGCCAGAATCGTTGAGCTGATGGCGCAGCTCGCGGCCAGTGTATAAAGGGTTGACAGGAGTACAAATATAACCGGCACGCAAGATGCCTATCATCGTTGGCAGGTACTGCGGTACGTTTGGCATCATTAAGGCCACAACGCTCCCTCTAGGCAAGCCTTGCCCTTGTAACCAAGCGGCGATAGCTAATGAGGCGTCATCGACGTCACCGTAAGTATGAGTGACACCCATACAGATACTTATAGGATGCTGGCGATAACGGCTAAAGCTCTCTTCATAAAGCTCTATGATATTGGCATAATTATCTGGGTAAATGGTCTTAGGTACACCAGCGGGATAACGAGCATGCCAAGGTTTATTCATTGTCATTTTCTGCGTCCTTGAAGTTTAAAGGTCTTGATTGGATCATTCCATGAAAGATGAGACAGTTAATAAGCATAGCAATGGATAACGATAATAGAGCAATATTTAGATGACTTAACCGTTCGTGTTTGTGATTAGCCGCTTTAAATACACTTTATGTCACAAATGTTACCGCTCATCCATTTTCTAGTAACTTTAAATAATAGGCAAAAAAACCTCAAAAGTATAGTAACAATTACTCTAAAAAGTGCTCAGGCCTAAAAGTACGGCGAATAAACGAAGATTCGAAGTTTTTCGAGGGCCTCATATCACGTTAAGCGGCTACTCATGATTTCTCCTAAATCATCTTTGCCGAGTAGCCTGCGAACCGTTTTTATCACCGGTTATTGTATTCGTGGATCGCTTGCTCGATAGTGTCGCGTAGGCTTTTAGGAACACGAACGGGCTTAATAGTAGTGGTTTGATTATTTTGTGTAGCCGATTGACCAGATAATGAGCCGTCTGCTAGGGTAGCCGCTGGCTCTGAGTTTTCAGAGGCAGTAGGGTTTAGCTGATTTTGCACGCAAGCGATAACTATTTTTGCACTGCTTAATAAAGTATCTGAGCTGGCTTGTTTTGGATGCTGAGTTGGTATTGACGGCCGGCGATGAATGCTTTGATAAAAAATAATGCTAGCTGGTTTTAGCTCGACTTTGTCGATACGTACTTCTATGGTTTCGTCTAATAAGATGGCCTTATGATATTGCAACTGCGCTTGGCTCACGACAAAATGCTGTATATGGCCTTCTTGGGTCTGCAAAAAGTAGCCGCTAATATTAAGTTTGGTGAACCAATCACGGCGACAGTTCTCAAAAAATACCAAATGATTGGCGTGATAAACAATGCCGCCGGCATCTGTATGGTTGATATATATAGAGTAGTTAGTAGAAAATAACGGATCTGCTGTTATCGCTGGGACGCTGTCAGATTTTGTAGTCATAAATTTACTCAGTCATAAATAGTAAGGCGCAAGTAGTAAGGTGCAAAGTAATAGCGGAGCCTAGTACTAAAGGTTTAGGAAGGTTTAATACTCTATCCTCTTGCTCATAGTAATCACCGGCTCGTCTTAGTAGACATATTTTTTAATAAAGCTACTTTTTGATAAAGCCACTTTAGCGTAAGGATTGGCAGCAAGCAACAGATAGCGCACTAACTCTGTTATGATTACGGCTCGATTAGACGCTAATCACCAAACTAGCGGTTATAATTAATAAAAGCTCAGTTATTTAAAAGCTCAGTTATTTAAAAGCTTGGATAGTTAATAGCTAAATAGCTTAATATGATAACTAGCATAAACATAATAAAATGAATAAAGAGGGTAACGTATGGTCCGTTTTGTCAGTTTCAATATTAATGGTATTCGCGCGCGTCAACATCAGCTTGAGGCGGTACGCGACATCATTGATCCCGATGTAATGGGGTTGCAAGAGACCAAAGTTCATGATGAACAGTTCCCACTAAAAAACGTCGAATCTTTAGGATATCATGTCGAGTATTTTGGCCAAAAAGCGCATTACGGCGTGGCACTATTGTCAAAAGTTGCCCCTATATTTGTTCAAAAAGGCTTCCCGGGTGAGGATGAGGAAGCACAAAAACGCTTCATCCACGCGCGCTATGTTTTCGAAGGTCGCGAGATTGATGTACTAAATGGTTATTTTCCGCAAGGAGAGAGCCAAGATCATCCGATTAAGTACCCGATGAAAAGAGCTTACTACGCAGATTTGACGGCTTATATTGATGTGTTAATCGCCGAAGGCCGGACGCTGATTATCATGGGTGATATGAATATTGCGCCAGAGGACATCGATGTGGGTATTGGCGAGGCAAACGCTAAGCGCTGGCTAAAAAATAGAAAAACCTCCTTTTTACCAGAGGAGCGTGAGTGGTACACGGCGCTGATGTCTCGCGATTTAATCGATACCTATCGTTTGCATTACCCTGATAGTGAGGACTTTTATAGCTGGTTTGACTATCGTAGTCGCGGCTTCAATGATGATCCCAAACGCGGTCTGCGTATCGACCATATTTTATGTACCCCTGATTTAGTCGACCAGTGCGCAGATGCTGGTATCAGCTATGATCTTAGAGCGATGGAGAAACCCTCAGATCATGCCCCAATTTGGTCAGCTTTTGATTTAAGCAAATAGAGGCTGATTTTTACTAGCTTTAGTAAGCGCGTTTACCCTAATTCATACTTATCCCTAATTCATACTTATAAAGGAAGCATTATGGCTGTTGGAGATACGGCAGTACCTGACACAATATACCCTATCGATGGCATCACTCTTAGCGCTACCGCAGCTGGTGTGCGCTACAAAGACCGTGATGATTTAGTCCTCATTGAGATTGCCAAAGGCGCAAGCGTTGCGGTAGTCACTACTAAAAACGCCTTTTGCGCCGCTCCCGTCAGAGTACTTCGCGAGCACTTTGCACAGGCCAGTCCGCGTTATCTAGTGACGAATACTGGCAATGCCAACGCCGGAACAGGCAACGATGGCAAGCGCCGCGCGAGCGATATCTGTGCCGCTGTTGCTACTAAGGCAGGGGTCGACACTGAGAGCGTGTTGCCGTTCTCTACAGGCGTCATCGGTGAGCCGTTAAATAGCGATGCCGTCATCAAAGGTTTAGATGAAGCCTTAGCTCAGCTAGCGCCTGATAGCTGGCTCGCTGCTGCCAACGGTATTCGCACGACTGATACTTTGCCGAAGCTTGCCAGTCGTAAAGTGGAAATAGCTGAGGGTGATAAAAAAAGTACTTATCACATCACTGGTATCTCTAAAGGCTCGGGCATGATACGACCAAACATGGCGACGATGCTTGGCTATGTCGCCACTGACGCTAATATCAGTGCTGATCTATTACAAGAGATGCTAAGCGCAATTAATGAGCAATCTTTTAATCGTATCACTGTAGATGGCGACACTTCTACTAATGATTGCTGCGTGCTCATAGCGACAGGCAAGGCGAGTCTCGATGTGATTGATAGCCCAGAGCATCCTCATTATCAGCCGCTATTTACTGCGCTGACTGAGGTGTTTGTACGCTTAGCACAATTGATCGTCCGTGACGGAGAAGGGGCGACTAAGTTTATGACGGTTAAAGTAACCGGCGGTAATACTACTCAGGAGTGCTGCGATGTCGCTTATGCAGTGGCGCACTCACCACTGGTAAAAACCGCGTTTTTTGCCAGTGATGCCAACTGGGGACGTATATTAGCGGCTGTCGGCTACGCTGGCGTCCCAGACTTAGATACTGAACAGGTGGATGTGTATCTAGATGAAGTGATGATTTGTCAAAACGGCGGCGTTGCACCGGATTATAAGGAGGCTGATGGAGATAAAGTCATGAGTCGTCCGGAGATTACTATCGGTATCGATTTGGCGCGCGGAACAGCAAGTGATACGGTCTACACTTGCGACTTATCGTACGATTACGTCAAAATCAACGCTGATTACCGCAGTTAACTTAATTTAGAACCTTTTAACAGGTTTAATGGTTCGTTGACAAAAGTTGCAAACTTTGACGTTAAGTTACAAAGGAGTCATAGTGCTAGAATGGGTGCTCGCTCTATAATTATTTTGATTTGAAAAACTATAATCAATATAAGTTACTAAATTAACAAAGCTGTGAACGAAGCTTAAATTATATTAAGCGCTATTTATAGACTATTGGTTTTTATCATCGATAGGTGTTATCAACAGCTGTTAACTTATTAACTATTCATAATTTATATCAATTGAGGATTTATTCATGAAAAAATTAGCAATAGCAGCATTCGCAACTACTTTCGCCTTAGCCGGTTGTTCTACTATGGACCTTAATGACGAACGTACTATGGTTGTCGAAGGTGAAGCGCAGAATGTTAAAGTAGTTAATATTCCTAACTTAAAGATTGAGATTGCCCCTACTAAAGCGGTTTGTGATGTCACTGCAAACACAGGTGAAGTGATTAAGTCTGAGTGCTTGCAATTCCGTCAAGCGCATCAAAGAAACTTCACTTCATTTAACGGTAACATCCAAGGTTTCACTTATGAGCCAGGATACCGCTATATGTTAGACGTCCGCCAAGAAGCGGTCGCTGACGAAGCTGCTGGTGTGGTTAAGCCAGTATGGTATCTAAACGAAGTTATCTCAAAAAACGCTGAGTAAGCTTTGATAGGTGACTAAAACTCATATCTAAACTTATCGTGATTAAATGTAAAAAGCCTCTAATTATTTAGAGGCTTTTTTGTGGTCATTATTTTGTCAGCGTAGCGATGGCTTTATCATTAGCTGTCATTAGCATTAATCAGACTTAGCATTAAGCATACTTAGCATTAACTATAATTAGCACTGACTGTATTTAACACTGACCCCGTGGCTGGCTGTGGGAATTCGATTATTTGCAATCACAGCAAGCCCTGCACGCGAAGTCTCTTTATAGCTCTCAAGCATGTCAGCGCCAGTTTGTTTCATGGTCTCAACCACTTTGTCAAAAGAGACGAAGTGCTGACCATCGCCGCGGCAGGCAAGGCGCGCCGCATTCACCGCCTTTACCGCGCCCATAGCATTGCGCTCGATACAAGGCACTTGCACAAGGCCGCCAATAGGGTCGCAAGTCAGACCTAGGTTATGCTCAATACCGATCTCAGCAGCATTGAGGCATTTGGCAGGATCGCCACCTAATACCTCGGCCAAAGCTGATGCCGCCATCGCGCAAGCAGAGCCCACTTCGCCTTGGCAGCCGACTTCAGCGCCTGAGATAGAAGCGTTTTGTTTAATAAGGCTTCCAATAGCTGTGGCATTGAGTAAAAACTTGCGCGCGCCATCCAAGCTATAGCTAGATAGAAAATCGCGGTAGTAATGCATAACAGCTGGGATAATACCTGCTGCGCCGTTAGTCGGAGCGGTCACGACATTACCGCCATTAGCGTTCTCTTCGTTGACGGCTAAAGCGTATAAATCGATCCAATCCATCGCCGCGAGTTTATCTGTTTTGGCAATAGGGCGGTCTTTTTCAGCGCACAGCTGTAAATATAGGGCTTGGGCACGGCGTTTGACATCGAGACCTCCAGGCAAAATACCACTACTTTGACAGCCTCTGGCTACGCAGTCTTGCATTGAGTCCCATATAGAATCTAAGTATGCAAGAACCTCCTCTTTATCACGATAATGGCACTCGTTCGCTAGTACCAACTCACTGATACTCAAGCCGTTCTTTTGGCAGCGCTCAAGTAACTCTGAGGCGCTATTGAACGGATAGGGGAGCTCTTCTATCGTCGGCGTCGCATGATCGTCATCAGGGTTGGTGGCGTCTTCTTCATTGATTACAAAACCGCCCCCGACTGAATAGTAGGTTTGTTGGTAGCGGCTATCGTCAGCTAAGCGCGCACTAATTGTCATCGCGTTGGGATGATAAGGCAGCACCGTATCACTATACCAGTGAATATGATGATCTACATCAAAAGCAATCTCATGCTCGCCTGCGATATTAAGGGTCTTATCTGAAAATATAGGTAGCAGATATTGGCTGGTAAGCCGGGTGTCTATGGTGCTAGGAGCATGACCGAGCAACCCAAGCAAGATAGCGGTATCAGTCGCGTGTCCTTTGCCGGTAGCGGCTAAAGAGCCAAAAAGCTCGATTTCAATACTTTTTATTGTGTCAAGCTTAGTCTGTTTACGCAGTGCGGATAAAAATAAATTAGCGGCTACCATAGGGCCCACAGTATGTGAGCTTGAAGGGCCGACACCAATTTTAAATAAATCAAAAACACTAATCATAAGTAAATACTCTAAAGGTTAAATATAAAGCCGATAGCTTGTCAGTAGACAGCGTCTATTTGACAGGCACATATTAGGTTGCTTAAGGATTAAGAATTAAGAATTATGCTGCTTTGAACATAGATACTTGAGCATAGATACTTGAATATAGACAAGGATACAACTTGAGGGTTGTTATCTCAGAATATCCATTTCATAAGGGAGTGCTCGAAAATCAGACAGTATATCAAAGGGTCTAATAAGCGCTTTTTTTTGCTATAAAATTCCGTTATTATGCTGAGCACTAACACAGCTGTAACATCCTGTAATAAAATAAACGGCTTAGAGTCTAAACTCTAAGCCAAAAGCGTCCAATTATCAACTCAGTAGAACATATATCAATCGACGTGACTAACGAAAAAAAGCAAGACTTTCGCTATCGATGATTAACTAATTATTATTAATGTCATTTATCATTAATATGACTAGTCAACAGGGCTTAACACCTTTCAATAATGAAGCCATATCTTTCTTTTTAAGTAAATCAACGCAGTTGGGTCAAATAGGAAACGCGCATGACACCCCCTTCAGAACAACCGACGCAAACCTCATCGGAACATAATGCACTAGAGGCTGCAGGTATTGAGACTAATGCTATGACGATACCGCATCATCCAGACTTCGATAATGGCAAATGGTTTCCCACTTGGCGTCCGTTCCAAGGCGACTTAGATCGTAACCCAGTAGGAATCAATGAATATTTGCCACCATCAAAGAGCATTTTGCTAGGTATTCAGCATACTTTTGCGATGTTTGGCGCGACAGTATTGGCACCTTTATTAATGGGGTTTGACGCCAATCTAGCTATCTTGATGTCAGGTATCTGTACCATCATGTTCTTTGTGATTACCGGTGGCCGGATGCCGAGCTATTTGGGCTCAAGCTTCGCTTTTATTGGTCCTGTCATAGCAGTAACCGCTTACGCAGGCACCGGTTTCAATAGCGGTTTGGATGTGGCCTTGGGCGGTATCATGGCATGCGGTATCATTTATGCGCTCGTAGGCTTACTGGTGATGAAGACCGGTACGGGCTGGATAGAGAGCTTGATGCCGCCTATCGTCACCGGCGCTATCGTGATGATTATCGGTCTAAATTTAGCGCCAGTCACTGTTCAAGGCGTCTCGGCCAATCAGTTTGACGCTTGGATGGCAGCATTGACAGTACTGCTCATTAGTGGCGTGGCGGTATTTACGCGCGGTATGCTGCGCCGCCTACTATTACTAGTTGGCCTGATTTTATCTTATGTCATCTATTACATCGTTACTAACGTAATGGGCTACGGCACACCGATTGATTTTACGACTGTCGCTGCAGCCTCATGGTTTGGTCTGCCTAGCATTCATACGCCGCGCTTTGAGATGAGCGCTATTGTCTTGATTGCACCGGTGGCTTTTATTTTAGTCGCCGAAAACTTGGGTCATTTTAAAGCGGTGGAGGGCATGACCAAAGCGCGAGTGACGCCTTATATGGGCCGGGCATTTCTTGCTGATGGCTTAGCAACCACATTCTCGGCCGGCTTTGGCGGTACTGGAGTGACCACGTATGCTGAGAATATTGGCGTTATGGCAGTCACTAAAGTCTATAGCACCACGATATTTGTCATTGCTGGGGTAGTCGCAGTGATGCTGGGCATGTCGCCTAAGTTTGGGGCGATTATTCAGACCATTCCAGCCGCATTATTAGGCGGTGCCTCTATCGTCGTATTTGGTTTGATTACTATTGCAGGCTTGAAGATTTGGATAGATAACAATATTGACTTCACTAAAAACAGCAATCTTGTTATTGCTGCTGTGACCGTCATTATGGGTACAGGTAATTTCAGTCTCATGCTCGGTAGTTTCGATTTGGGCGGTATAGGTACCGCCACTTTAGCAGCCATCGTACTCAACGCTTTATTTAATCGTCAAAAAAACTGATCTTATATCTTCAAGAGCTTTTAGCATTGAGAATAAAAAGGCGAGTCTGTTATCAGGCTCGCTCTTTTTTTTAGGCTAATACTTCTTATTATAAAACCGCGCAAAAAACCGATAGCGGCGTAGCGCTCGAGGTTTGGGCTTTAGTGAGCCTAAATAAATAGCCAACATCGTTAGTAGTGCGCCGGTCCATTGCAAAGCATTAATGGGCTTATCTAGCCAAGTATAGTCAATAAGCAAAGCGGCAACCGGCTCAGACAACAGTAATAATCCGGTCAAAGCCAGCGACAGCTTAGGAATAGAGTAGGCAATCAAGCCCCAAGCTAAGCACTGCATTACAGCGCCATAGACCAGTATCCAGCCCACCTCTGACAAAGTGCTGGGCATAATATTACCTTTATCTAGTATAAGCATCGGGACTATCATCGCCAGTACTCCGCCAATACTGACCAGCTGCATTAGTATCAGTATAGGAGTCGGCTCGGTATCGTGGGTCTTACGAATAAATGTCATCGAAGCGGCTAGCATACCGCCTGAGACGATACCAGTGATAAAACCCCAAGTCGCCGCAGAATTTTGTGCAAACTCTGGACTACCTATCATAGCGACGCCTAGCATCGCTAAACATAAACTAATCAATTGCAAAATAGACTGGCGCTCATTGAAGTACAAAAACCCAATCGCCGCCAAAAAGAAAATCTGCAAACTATTAAGCAGCGTTGAGATACCAGGGCCGACTGCATAGATACTCTCATGCCAAAGCGCTAAGTCCAAGCCCAAAAACGCGCCTGACAATAACCCATAAAAAATAGCGCGTCTCGAGCGTGGCAAGCGTTGTCCGGCTATCTTGGCTAATACTGCAAAAACGATCCCTGAGATAGCCAGACGCCAAAATGACATCGCCCAGCCTCCGACATCGACATGGGCGACAATAAGGCTACCTAAACCAAAAATAATACAACCTATGACCAAGCCAATGGTAGCAGTACGCGTGTTGGTATTGGACATAAAGCTCCCCTCTGACTTATTGACCTGCTTGTGGGTCTGATTGATTTACAAACGACTATGATATTGCACTGACTTTGCGCTTACAAAAATATAAGCCTAAAAAAGAGCACAAGTGTATACCTTTTGATTGAAAATCTAAATGGCATAACGATAATTTTGTATAGCCAACTCCTTATTCGCTATTTGTGGGTTTAGCAGTTTATAATAAACAAGCCTTTGATGAGTTTTCGGCCTTATGAGCAATCCAAAACGCTATTCAAATTTTTGTTAATAACTTACTGGTATATACATTATCTATGTCACTACTTAGATCTACGCTCAATACGCTATCTGCACTGACCGGTCGGTACCTCGCTACAGGAATGCTGATGTCGGCTGGCCTAATGCTTGTTATGCCAAGCGCACAAGCGGCGAGCTGTAAGCTACCCAAAAGCTATTACAAAAACGTCTCTTGTACTGCCAACAGTCGTTATTTTTTAGCGATTAAAGATTTTGGTGCGCCAGTTGCTTTAATCAACAAACAAGGTAAGCGGGTCGTTGATTTGTCGCGCTATCAGCAGGTAGACGCTGACAAGCTAGCGGGCGGATTGATACCTGTTGAGCGCAGTAATAAGGTTGGTTATTTGAATATGAAAGGACGCGAAGTGGTGCCACTGATCTATGATAAGTTGGGTGAATCATCCGGCTGGGCGCGCGCGGCGACAGATGGACGCATCGTGGTCAAAAAAGGCGGTAAATATGGCGTTATAGATACGGCGAACAACATCATAGTGCCGTTTTCTGCTTCTATCAGCGATATCGATAATTATAAGGGCGGTAAAGCGCGGGTGCGTAAAGGTCAAGCCATCAGCTGGCTCGATAAAAATGGTAATACTATTTCAGACCCCAGTCCTGTCAGTGCTAAAAATAATACTAACGACACAAATAATGATACTGCGGCTGTTAACCGCGCATCTTTTACCACTTTGCAAGCCGATCAGCGCGATGGTAAATGGGGCTTTGTCGATGATCGTAATATTACTATGATTACCTATTCGTTTGATGCCGTGCGTCCTTTTTCTGAAGGACTAGCAGGCGTGCGTATCGACGGTAAATGGGGTTTTGTCAATTTAGGCGGGGAGCTGGTGATTCCTTTTCGTTTTGAGGAGGAGGGCGTAGCGAGCAGTGGCAGCTATCGAGAAGCGCCTTCTTTTGTCTTTAAGCAAGGAAAAGCTTGGATTGGCAGTCTGCAAAATGGCGATAAGATGTGTATTGATAAAGCAGGCACCAATGTTGGCTGTGATTGATGAATAGTCCCCAAAGTAGAAATGAGCAAGATTAAATGAATAAAGCGGCGCATTATTAGGGCGTGTTGAACATTCACAAATGCGCACTGCTGATCGCTAAAATAGTTCTAGTCTAAGTGAAAATTGCA